>NZ_JAUBRP010000068.1:0-34309 GCF_036701935.1 Microcoleus sp. M2_D5
CTTGCACTTTTCACTCGCTCGCACGCTCTCGATCGCTTTCGCTACGTAACGTGCGATCGATTATTCAGCAAACCCTACGTAGTAAAAAATGAAAACACATCTTGAGCTTCCTGCTGAATTAGAACCGTTTCGCCAAGAAATTGAAAGTTCAGAAAAGCCTGTTATCAAAATCACTTACGAACGAAAGGCGACTGATTTCTGGTCAAGCAAATTTGGCGGAGTGCCTTACTTGCCGAAAGGTTACGATTTTCCCAAAGATAGTGATGGAAAATATATGCACCTTTTGGCACAACTCAATTTTGAGGAAATCTTTGCCAAAGTGCCATATTTAGCCCCTTTTCCCAAACAAGGAATTTTGCAGTTTTATATCGGCGACACAGATTTGTATGGCATGAATTTATACAATTTGGACAATCAAAAAGATTTCAAAGTTTTATATTTTTCCGCAAGTGACAAAAGTAATTGTCAAACAAATTTTTGTTTTTTGTTAAATCAAGAATTTGAGGGGGATTCACCTTTATACTACAAATACGTGAATAATATTCAAGAATGTTTGGCTTTACAGTTTAATCCTGACAATGAGTGGGTTGGTCGATCAGACTATCAGTTCAAACATTTTTTTGAACCAGCGAAAATAGAAAAGTTATCGGATTTAATGAGAGCAAATAACTACAAATTAGAAGGCTGGTATCATGCTAATATAGGTAATTATCAGACTAAAATAGGGGGTTATGCCTACTTTACACAAGATGACCCACGTCAGGAGAGTCAGCAATACAAAGACCATAAAGTTTTGCTCTTACAAATGATGAGTGATAATCATATTTGTTGGGGTGATTGTGGAGTAGGCAACTTTTTTATTCGCGCTGAGGACTTAGAAAATTTAGATTTTTCTCAGGTGATTTATAATTACGATTGTCATTAAAATTAAAATACTAACACTTCAACCCGTGCTATTTTTTGATTTTTCTAAGGTACGTAGTTGCGCTTCAGCGCTCTTTGGAAGCATCTCATTTTTGTAAAAAGCATTTTTTCTTTGAATAATGTCCCGCTCGCCTATTGTACAATACGGGAGCGGGGACAGCACTATCAATGCAAAACTGCGATGCTCCGTGCTCTTTCATAGATAAAAGAGCGCTGAAGCGCAACTACGTACCTCAAAATGTAGCGAAATTTTAACTTCTCACTACTTGCCTAGTTTCTTGCCAGAGCGATCGATATTGCTGAATCCCCGCATCCCCAAACGGCAGCAGAAAGTCGCTAGCAGCAAGAATCTTAGCATCCGGCAACAACACAGAATTAGTGCGAACAGCTTCCGGCAAATCCTCGGATTTCATGCCGACAATTATCGGCGAACTAGCCTTAGCCAGCAAAGATAATTGAGGTGCAATCTGAGGCTGCAAGCAAAAATCAATCCATTTTTCCACTAAAGAAACTGGATTCCCTGATGCTGGTTGTACCCACAAATCTGTCCAAAGTGCAGTTCCCGAAACTGGAATTACTAAAGCAATATCCTTTTGAGATTGCAGCAGCGGCAGCAAGTCCCCAGATGAACCTACTGCCAACCAAGTATCGCCTAAAATTAATGGTTGCAGGTAAGCATCAGAACTATAAAGTTTAACTTGTTGGTGCAGATTTGCGAGTTCTTTTTTGAGATTTGGGACTCGATCTAATTGCTGCGTATTGTAAGATTTTCCGAGTTTTTTTAATGTTAAACCGATAACTTCTCTGGCACTGTCTGGCAGAGAAATTCGATCGCGCAATTCAGATCGCCACAAGTCTTTCCAATCTGTCGGAGTCCACCCCAAAGCCTTAAATTTGTCGGTTCGATAGGCAATTACCGTGCTTCCCCAGCGGTAAGGTGCAGCCCACACTTTACCTTGAGGATCTAGTTTACCCTCATCGTTGCGCCTGACGAGTTTTTGCCATCTTTCGGGCAATTGTTCCCAATTAGCAAACTTAGCAGGATCGATCGGCTGAATCAATTTTTGCCTAATTGCCAAAGTCAGCCAGTAATCTCCCAACATCACCAAGTTAGCTTGATTTTTTGATTCGGGAACCCGTTTCCACTCCTGCAACAGGGCGAATAATTCTTTTAATTGTGGTTCTTGCGTTACCTGTAAAAGCGGAGACGGTTGTACATCGCGCCTAAATTTGCTTACCAGTTGGGCCGGAATACCGTTTTTGAGCGATCGAATTTTGAGAATGGGCTTCGAGTCGCACCCTGCCGCCAATTGACTTAAAGTTAGGGTGGCAGCCCCCAATAGCAAAGACCTTCGTTTCACCTGTCAATCCGCTTTTCTAAATATTGACCGATCGTTTTGTGTTCTGCAGCCGGGAAATAATTGTTTGTCGAGTCCGGTAGTTGGCGCAGATTTGTCTGATTTATTTTTCCAAGACAGAGCTATTGTACTCGGTTCTGCTGCGCTGTGAGTCTGTTTGAGTCTTGCCCTGATTTTACCTCCTACCTGGTCGATCGAGCTTTCCGATGCCCAAAACTCCCCAACTTAACGCCTAATTTCTGTGCTGCAAGTTCCTTTGAGGCAGTTGTGCTCGCCAGCCGGGTCGATCGACTGCATCTGTGTTACATTTTTTAATATAACGAAACAATAAGAGCGCTGCCATCTGCTGTGGGATGACGCTTTTTACACAACCGAAGTGAAAAATCTTTTTTAAATCGGCGACAGCTTAATAAGTAAAAAAACTAAAAATCCCTTCATCTCATATGTTGCACCATTCTCAATTAGCCTTTTAGCAACAGGCTTTTCGGCCTGTGAAGCGAGAAAATTTATGTTTTGTGGAACGGGCCGGAGAACCCGTTAAGCGAGAATGGTGCAAGATGTGAGTTCATCTAAATCCTGAAAGCACTGGCGAGAGCGAAGTCAATCTAATAGGACGCCCTGCGATCCGACTCTCATAAAGCAGATTTTTTAACTCTGATTGAAGGTTTGAACGAAGTATGGGGGTTAACCCACCCGGTTCCTGTGTCCAAGACTATCTAAAACCTAAAATCTAAAATCTACAATCGACTCACCAATGGCGATCGATTATCTTCAAGCTGGCTCCCTAAATCTACCGTCAGGATTAGGAACACAACAATTACGTCAAAAATTAAATAATTTAGTGATAAATCCAAGTTATGTAAAGATTTAACTAAAATGTAAAGATATTAAGTTACGTGCCAAAGGATAATTGTATGGAAGCGCTCCGCCAGCAAGTTACGTTATTGAGCCAACAAGTCGAGGCCCTCTACAAACTCATAGAAAACCTCAATGAAAAGCTCTTGGAGTCTGCAAAAGAGACGAAGCTGACTCAGCAACAGAGAAACGATCGCTCTGGAACGCTAGGAAACGATCAAACCTCGCCCTATCAAAGCTACAGCAGTCTCGACGGCATCCTCGAACACAAAGACGTACTGTTAGATGACAGCTACTTCGACAAAAATTCTCAAAGCCTGGAAAAAGAGCTGAGCGCAGAGATTCAAATCCAGCGCTTAACAGCTCAGCTAACAGCAGCTTACAATCGAATTGCAGCCTTGGAAGAACAGTTGCTCTCCAAAAGAATGCACTCGCAACATCTAGGGGGGCCTAATTAAATATTGCTAGCGGGGAGCGGGTTGTAATAAAAAAAAATACAAGTTGCGTTGATTTATGCTCGTCTACTTATAGATTCATTGCATAGAGTTTTTTATCTCCCGCAATTAGCAGGAAGAATACTGCATGAAAGTGAGATATTGTGTAGAAATAGGAAGGCTATTTCTTTGCTGAACAAGATTTTTTTACAAACCGCAGAGGGCGCAGAGGACGCGGAGAGAAAGAAGAAAGAGAAGAAAGAGAGAAGTTCACAAATCTGGCATCGATTCTTATAACTATCTACTTAATGTTTAATCTCACAGCGCGAGGCTAAAGTTTCAACAGCCTGGAGGAGTTGAGTTGGAGTCCAATTTGCAGTCAAGCCACTGGCGATCGCACACGATCCCGCACCGACACCTTCTTTAACACAGCCGCGATCGTAAGCTTGCAGTTGCCCGTAGCGAGAGCCCGCAAAACTTAGCTGCGCGGCCAACAGAGGCACACCGCCGATCTCTTTAGCAAGTCCTACAGTGTCTCCTGTAGGGTCTTCGGCCACCCAGCGTGTAGTCCCCACCGCAACTTGTTTGGGACGCCATAGCAGAGCATATTCACGGGCTAAGGCTTGCATCAAAGCGTATACTGCCAGCATTTGCGTCCCCCCTGCCAGAAGCACCCCGCAACTGCGACTCGCCGCGATCGCCATTCCCGCCACCGCTATTTGCATCGGATCGCCCACCGCCGCTACCAATTCCAGGGGAGTGCTGTTTTGTCCGCCAATTTTCCACTCAGCATTATTGAGTCCCGCTGTCACTGCAGCCAATTTTTGAGCGTGATTGCAGCGAGGATGAGAACTATTAACTTTGCCCGCCGCTGCAATACCTAAACCCATTAACACGCCCAAAGCAGTAGTCGTTCCCCCAACTACGCACTCCCCTAAAATTAAATAGCTACCATTAGTTTGAGCAGCCAATTTAGCTCCCCAAATTAATCCTTGTTCGAGCAAATTTTTGACTGTTTCTACTTCTAAAGCATTCCCAGAAATCAGACAGTTTGCCGGAGTGCCGCCCAAGTCAATTGCAGGTACGGGAGGTGGCAGGGGCAAACCAGCATTAAATAGGTAAAGCGGAAGTTCCAAAGCTTCGACTACAGCGCGAGATATCAGTACCGGCGAGGCACCCGCTTCTAGGGGCGGCAAAGGATATTGGGGCGACGGTTGGGGGCCGTTATACAAAAATTCTGCATCGGCTAAACAAGTAAATTGTCGATCGTGCGGGGTTGCTCCTGCTGCTGAAATCCCCGGAATTAAGCCTGTCGCGGTAAATCCCAACACGCAGGCAAATATCGGTTTTCGTCCTCGATAGCGATCGAGCCATCGCTGCCCCTGTTCTATTTCTGTATAAATACCAATCATAAATTAGTCATTAGTCAGTAGTCATTAGTTAGCACTCATTAGTCATTCGACCTCTCCAATAATTATTGTGGAACAGGCATCCTGCCTGTTCAAGACTTGCTTTTCAGGAGATATCTATTAGTCATTAGTTATTAGTTATTAGTCATTACTTATTTAGTAGCAATTAGCAATTCCCCATGCCCCATGCCCAATAACTACTCTTCATAATCGATCAAAAGTTGCACCCAGCTTGGCGGCCGCGGAATTGGATTTCCCAAACGATCTAATAGCAGCAAAGCTACTAAATGCACTACAAATAAATAGACAATATTGTTAACTAAAATCATCCCGGCGGCGATCGCCCCAATTGTGTTCAAACTCGGTACATTAAGCCAGCCCAGCTTCACAAACACCCATTCCACCATCTCTGTTACCTGGGCCGTTACGTAAACCCATAGATCCTGACCCACCAAGGCTGACAGCAGCCAAAACCGAAAAAAGAAGCCTACAGTACCAATGAGAGCACCCACACTAATAGAGAGCGACCAAATCGCTTTGTGCTTCCAAAGTCCTCCCAGCGCAACTCCCATAATTCCAAAAGGCATCACGTATAAAATGCTCCGCGTCGGGCCCATCAGTACCGACAGCAGCAAACCCGATACCAAAGCTGCCATCCAAGCTGCTCGGTTGCCCCAGCGCAAGTAAACCAGGGCGATGGGTATCGGGAAAAAAACCCGCAGCAAAGGCCCCAGCGGAAAGTAATAATTTACCAGCCAAATTAAGCTAGCGGTACTTGCCAAAAAAGCCGTTTCTACCAGCCTTAAAGGCGCTTCCCCAGAGATGCGCTTCCCCGGATCGGGATTTGGGCGATCGCCAGTCATTGCTGAAATATCGGCGGTTTGGGGCTCGTTATTTGTACTGGGTGAACTACCCGAATTAGACGCAGCATCTGCTGACAAAAAATCACTCATCCGATTTTAGATTTTAGATTTTAGATTTTACGGGACTGGCCCCCGATACGGCTGATTCCCGGTTTCAGTGTTTGGATGCCTCGCCGCCAAATTTAATATTGCTCGCAGAAACCGGGAATCAGCCAGGAGCGCAAGTCTTATTTTCGATCGATTTTCTCAGCAAACATTTTCAGCAGCATTATTTTTCAATTTTGCTTTCCTGGATTACCAAAACCGAACAAGATGCGTGGTGAACGACATAATTGCTGACACTGCCGAGGAAAGCTTCTGCGAGCCCCGTGCGGCCGCGCCTCCCCAATACTATTAAATCTGCGCCCCAATTTTCGGCGGCTTCACAGATACAATGCCCCGGATCGCCGTCCTTTTTGCAGTCAAATTCTACCTGCAATCCTTTTTTTGCAGCAGCGTCGCAGTAATTTTTTAGCAAACTCGAAGCCTGTTTTACGTCGCTTTCCAGCCGCAAACGTTGAGCTTGATAAGCTTGATCCATTAACTCGACATTCATGCCCAAATCTACCGGAATTGGCACTGCGGTCTCCCCCAGCGTGCTGACAGTAACGCAGTTAAATAGCATCATCTCGGCGCGATCGTTCAGAGCTAATTCTAAAGCTTGCGTGAAGACACGGTGACCCAGTTCAGAATCATCTAAGGCGGCGAAAATTTTCTTAAAACTCACAGCTTTACCTCCTGCAGGAAATGATTAATATCACTTAGTTAACAGAGAGTGCTTTTGAATTAGATTCAATAAAAGCAAACTCTGATACTTCTAGACTAACAGACGCTCTAAGGCGTGCAGGTCGGGAATGCACAAAACGTCACGTTCGCGCTGAATAGTTCCTTTTTTTTCCAGCTTGCTCAGCACTCGCGTTACTGTTTCGCGAGCCAGCCCGCTGAGGCTGCTTAATTCTCTGTGTGGCAGGTTCGGTATTTCTGTACCTCCTGTTTCCAGGATTTTTTTGCCTTGCCCTTCGGCCAAAAATAAGAGAATATCTGCTACTCGCGAGGTACTGTCGGACTCTCGTAAACGCAGGCGGCGGTTGACTTGTCGCAGGCGACGCGCCATCAGTTGAGCTAGGCGAATGCCTGCTAGAGGCTCGGTATGAATGAGCTGCACAAAATCCTGAGATGGCATATTGCCGATCAGTGTCGGGGCTAGGGTGATCACATCTGTCGATCGCGGTGCTTCTTCGATCGCGGCCATTTCCCCGAATAATTCTCCTTTCCCTAAAATATTCAGTGTTACTTCTTTTCCGTCTAGGTTGTAGGTGCGAATTTTCACCCAACCATCCAATATAAAATACACTGATGTTCCCCAGTCATTTTCGAGTAAAATCACTTGATTTGACGGATGACTGCGGGTAACGATGTGGACAGTTGCTCTCTCGATTACAGGATCGGGTAATCCTGCAAAAAAAGGAGTAGAAACTATCAATTGATTTATATTAGAATTCGGGTCTCGGGTGTTAAAGCGGTCTTCCATGAGGCCATCATTTTAATTTATGCGCTTGAGCTGCGCTGGGCAGTTACAAATAGCTTGCAGCCGAGTCATTCGATTTGAGATTCCAGATTTGAGCAACAAGGATCTAAAATCGGCAATTTTACCTCTAAAGTTTTGCGGTCAAAGGCTCAATATGGTAATTAATAGCCTCAAGCTCTGATTGGGAGCTAGAAACTAAAGAATATACCATAATTTTTTAGATACATACCACTGAGCAAATTTTATTAACAAAATTTTAGCAATGTGGCAAACGACTGAGCCGATCGAATTACCTTTGAAAGCACTTCGCGAAAACAAGCTTAACACTGCTGAGAGATTTCTTGTCATGGGGCCCAGCAGTTGAGCGGCTGAATCCACGAGCAAAAGCCTGCAACCACGGCAGACAGATCCCAAATCCGAGCAACTGCCTAGAACCTCGCCAATGTCAGCACTACCGGCAAAATCCACAGCCATTGCAAGCCTAAATACTGGCGCTCTTGGCGAGCGAAACCCACCCACTTCCCAGCAAAATTTTCTGCTACCCAAGATTATTGTACCATTAGGATCTAGCCATGAATACAGATAATAGGCTACGATTAAAGGTTACTCAAATCCAGTATACGGGGATAATCCCGAATCTCGGTATCCCAAATCACAAATTGTTTGAGGTTGTTTCCAAGTCGGTGAAAAATGAAGAGACAGTGGCGCGCAGCCATCCTAACGAAACTCGCGCTGACAGTGTGCTGCCCGTTGTTCAAGCGGGTGAAGGCAAAAGTTGCTCTGGAGCACAGCTATTCCGAGCAGGAATCAGCCTCCGGGTCAGGAAACTCGCCCCTGAGTCGCAGAATTTGAAAGCACTTGCAATTGATAGAAGCGGGCATTTGGTGCGGAAGTACCGGTTAACCTATGATAGGCAATAGAAGCTATCCGAAGACAAAAGGTTAATTAACTGTTGTCAGAAAATATTAGTGAATTATTGGCTGACTCGCATTCAGATTATTCTATCTATTGGCATCGCTGCCGTCTGACAATTCCCGCATCCAGGATACCTGCCACGCGATCGATCCGTCCAGAAATAAAAAACCTGTATCCGATAAAGGAGCCGCCGAATTGATCTGGCGCAAGTCAATGCTTCAATCTAAAATCTAAAATCTAAAATCTAAAATCGATTGACTTGAGTCTTTTGTCGGTAAAGTTTCTCCCAAGCCGCATTCCCAGAGGTTCCGCCCTTGAATTCTCAGAAGTACAAAATTCAAGCACTGATTGCTGAGATAGACGAGGTACTCAGCAAGCCCGCACCCCGCTTGCCTTGGACGGGTTCTCTTGATACTGTCCACCAGCGCCAACTTTTAGAGCGAGTTCGCGCTTATCTGGTTTCCTCAGA
The DNA here is from genome assembly GCF_036701935.1 of Microcoleus sp. M2_D5. Lineage (NCBI taxonomy): Bacteria > Bacillati > Cyanobacteriota > Cyanophyceae > Oscillatoriales > Microcoleaceae > Microcoleus > Microcoleus sp. M2_D5. Next base: position 8,795 of record NZ_JAUBRP010000068.1, read on the forward strand.
CTCAAAGCTAACGGCCCCAAAGGCCGCGGCCCGCCAAAATGTCCGCCCCGAACCAGTTCCAGTACCCAAAGTGCCTCTGCCCCCCCCTGGCCCCTCAGCAGCAGAGCAAATCATGCTGGCGGTAACCGGAGAAATCAGCCACCTGCGTTCCAGCCTGACAGGGCCGCTCCAAGAAGACATAGAAGCTCTGCGGCAAGAGCAGCAAGCTCTCATTCAAGAAATCAAACAGCTAGAAGCAAAACGGCAGCAGCAACAATCCCTAGCTCAGCAACAAGCCAACCAACAGCAAATCATTGCTGAATTCTTGCAGGTACTGACTGCCCGCTTGGAAGAAACCTTGACTAGCGATTTCTCCCAAATTCTAAATTCCCTAGAAAATCAGTTATTGCAAAGCATCTCAGCACCTTACTCTTTGGGCAGTGCGCCTGATGAACCATCGGCTATTGACGTAACACTTAACCGACAAACCTCAGAAGAACATCCGCTGCTGACGCCGGCTCAGAGGTTGGAGCAAATGCAACTGTTCCAATCTCATGCTGACAGTCTGCTGATAAGTCTCGATTCTAGGATGGCTATCGTGTTCGAGGCTTTGCAAGCAAATCTGCAAAGCTATCAAGCTTCCTTGAGACAAGAACTCGAAAATATGTACGGTTTGAGCCAGCAGAGCGAGGCGATGTTCGCGGCTTTGGTCAACCACTTAGCTGCACAGTTGGGGCGAGAAGCTTCTTCCTACGTTCAACAGCCGATCGATTTAGCAAATAATCTCGAAACCGTTACCCCAACGGCCGCCGATCGATCTCCTGTCGCTCCAGCCCTTTCAAATACTGCGATCGAACACTCAGCCCCAGAGACTCAGACGGGAAACTCGGTGCAGGAAATTCGCAGCGGCGAATTCGGAGAAGAAGACAGATTTCCCTACGCCGGTACAGAAATTTCTCCGCAATTCAAACAGTTGAGGCGCGAACGCGATCGCATTCAAGCCCCAATTATGCTCCCGGAGTTGGAAGATAATTTGTTGGGTTATACACCCGAAATATCTCAAAATTCAACTCTAGATACCGGGGAAGAATCGGACAATAGGTTAACAGAAACAGACGAAGAGATTGAGGATTTGTATGCAAGTTTGTTCGCGGGAGAAGCGGTTCCTGAAGTAGAATTACAAGTCGAAAGTTTCCTGGTAGAAAATACTGAAATCAAGACAAAAACAGAAGGCTTAGAATACCGAGCGACGACGGATCTGGAAACTGCCGAATCGCTAAAAATGACCGAAGATTTGTTTGTAAATCTGCTGGATGAAGGCGAATCTTTGGAAGAGATTTTAGGAGATGAAAATTCAGACTTTGTAATGGGGAATTCTGTAGAGTCTCTAACTTTAGATAGTGCAGATTTATTTGAACCGCAAGTGGAAACAGTAGCTGAAGTGTCAGAAGCACCAGCCTCAACTGCTGAGGTGAAAATTGACGGGGACGATCGAGAAAATCTAGAAACGGGTCAAAACCAAGGCGAGCAGTTCGACGCTGCGATGCCTGAATCGCCACCTTTGCCGTTGAGAACGCCAGCCGAAATTAGCCCAAACCTCCCCAGTGCCGAGTCTCATGTGCCAAGTATCGGTGAGGTTCAAACTGGCGAGTCCGGCACTTCGTCGCAGCGACTCGATGAGGAGTACATCCAAGCTTCGCCGGACGAGGATTTGCTGCCGATAGAGGAATTAGAAGATGACCTCGATCGAGCTCTAAATTTGGACAACAACACTCTGGAACTTTTGGAGGCAGACCTCTACAATCTGGAGGGATTGGAAAATACTAGCTTCGGGCGATCGAATTTCTCAGTCGCTAACAGCTTGGATTTATCGGCGAGTTCCCCCGAAGGCATTGCAAACAATCCCTTTGCCGAGGTGGCAGAGGAAGAACTCGGCACGCTGGAGGATTTGTTCTCCGATGTTTTGGAACTCTCCTCGGATGATGAACCTTTTGTTTTGGAAGACGAACTTGAGGATGATTTGTTTGTTGAGGAAGACGACTCGAATTTGACGCTAGACGAGATTTTGGCTAGTTTGACCGAAACCGATCGACCTTTGACTGATTCTCCCCCTCCAGAAACTGCCGAAACTAACGAACTGCGATCGAGTCCTCCAGAAAGTCAAAAAAAAAACCTAATTTCGACAGAGAGTAAAGCAGGAGTTGTTGAAGGGAAAACCGATTTTAGCGAGTTTGCCCGGACACAGCAGCAAGAGGCGGCTGGGCATTCTGCAGCAGGTGCGATCGCCCCATCCCGACAAAGCCGGAATTCTAGCTGGTATTTGGGCATTGATTTTGGTTCCAGCGGCCTGTCTGCGGCTTTACTCGATCGCACCAGCGGCCAGTTGCACCCGATTTACTGGGAAACATCGCAGGCTGAGGCTTGGCCAGCAGACGCCAGTTGTCGGATTCCCTCGGCTGCGGTGCTGGCCCAAACAGCCCCAGGCAGCCCAGGGTCAGAGGTGACAGTCAAGTCGGTGGGATTCCGACCCCAGGCTTTGGCGGCAGGAGAATTTTTACTGGAAAATTTTAAATTGCCTTTAAAGGTGGGCATCCCTTATCAGCGGGAGGCTGCTGGGATGTACGAACCGCTGTTGCAGTGGGATCCTTTGCAGGCTTTTTCGATCGCCTTGCCGCTGCAATGTGTGCGGGCGCTGCTGGCTACTTTGAATCCGAGTTTGCGGGGACAAAAATTTGCCGAATCGGGGGAAATTTTGGATTCTGCACCAAGGGCGAATTTTGCAGGATTGCCAGTTTCTAATTTAATTTGTAAGGCTTCGGGACTGACGCCAGAAACTCTCGATGCGGCGCTTTTAGACTTGCAGGGTGTAATTTTGGGGACTCCGGCCGGCTGGTCGGATGTTTATCGGTTTAATCTGCAGGAGGCGGTTTTGGGCGCGTCTCTGGTGGCTTCTGGTTCGCAAATTTTTGTGTTGGAAGATGCAATCGCCACTTTGCTTGCTGCTGTAACTCCTGTGAAAAATGGCATGGAAGTCGAGTCGTCCGCCGTGGATTCTGCTAGTGGCGGTGAAGAAGCTGCACCGCTGAGTGTGAATGCTTCGTCTTTTAGCGGGGGAACTTTGATTTTGAATGCGGGGGCGGCGACGGTGGAATTAGCTTTAGTTGAGTTGCCGTCCAATCTTCAAGATTTAACTCGTGCTGATTTTACTTGCAGCAGTTTTGATGCGGCTGGCGATGCTTTCGATCAGGATATTATCTGTCAGTTGTTGGCTAAAAATGAAACTTGGGGAATGTCGATCGATTTGCCGCGTCCTGGCCATCCAGATTTGCCGAGCCGCTATCAATTGCAGCAGCGGTTACAAGGTTCTGCTTTTGGCCTGCAATTGTTAGAGGCGGCAAGGCAAATAAAAGTTATTTTGCAACATCAAAAAAGTTTTGCTTTGGATATTGGTCAGCAGCATTGGGATGTGAGGCGCAAAGATTTGGAAAGTCTGGTTTTAGTGCCTTTTGTGCAGCAGTTGAACCGCGAATTGAATGCTTTGCTCAGCCGCGCGGGAATGTCGCCGGCGGGGATTAATCAGGCGATTTGTGCGGGGGGTATGGGTGCTTGGCCTGCGATCGCCCGCTGGTTGCGGCAGAAGCTGCCGAATGCGATCGTGGTTCAAGACCAGGAATTGCAGGGCGATCGAGATATTTTTGAGATTCACAATTCTGCATTAAATTCTGTATCTCAAAGTACAAATCTTTCCCAAAAAATGGGTCGAGTTGCCTGCGGGTTAGCGAGTTTGGCTCTCTATCCTCACATTTTGGATGTGTCGCAGCAGCAGTACAGCGACTTTTTTCTGCTGTGGGAATTAATGCAGGTTTTGGGTGAGGAAACTCTCAGCTTTCAGGAAATTTTGCAGTTGTTGGAGGGCCAAGGCGTAAATACCCGCACCTGCGAACCCCGAATTTTGCGGATTTTGGAAGGAAATTTGCCGGCGGGACTTGTGCCTGCGGAGGAAGATTTCATGCTGCTGGCCGAGGAGTCGAGGCAAAATCCTGATTGGGAAGAAATTTGGGCTGAGCCGCTTTTCTTTGAAGATGTCTCACGCGGTTATCGGCTGAATCTCGAACACGCCTTTGTTGTTCGCAAATATTTAGGCAAACTCGCCTCTAGCAGCCAGCAAAAATTGTTAGAACCGCTAACACTTGCTTGGGATGTTCGCACCGATATTTATCGCTAAACGGCAAAAAACCCGGTTTCTCAGTAGAATCCTCCCTGTCTTTCGGGAAGAGTCCTAGTCGAAACCAGGTTTTTTTGCGTCCAGGACTAACTTTTTTGTGTAAAATTACGTAAATTTACATGAAATTTATACGTTTTTAGAAAAAACACATAGAAACTTTATAGAAGTGTGATTGCTTTTTAAAGATTGTGCAAAGCTGAGCATTTCAGGTTCTGGTGATTTGGGATGACTAATAAAATGGACGTAACAGATCGTTAAAGTTGAGACAAATGATATGAAATTTCCGATGGGTGCCTCGTCGAAATCATTATTATCAGAAATGATGTCGTTATGTTTTCCAGAATCTACTTACAAAGTCTCTGTATCAAAACAACTGCATCACAGATCCGTAACGAGCAAGGTAAAACGGTCGATCGATATTTTGGGCTCGCTGCTGGGACTGGCAATTGCTGCAGTGGTGGCGGTGCCGGTGGCCGTGGCGATGCTGTTGGACAATCCGGGCCCGCTGCTTTACAGTCAAGTCCGCTGCAGCTTCAAAGGGCGACATTTCAGAATATGGAAATTTCGATCGATGGTTGTCGGTGCAGAAAATCTCAAACATTTAGTTAGCAACCAAGCCAAGGGTCACATTTTTAAGAATGAAAATGACCCGCGAATTACCCGCGTCGGCCGCTTCTTGCGGAGCACGAGTTTGGACGAGTTGCCTCAATTCTGGAATGTGTTAGTCGGCGACATGAGTTTGGTGGGAACTCGACCGCCAACTCCCGATGAAGTTGCTGCCTATGACGAGTTCCACTGGCAGCGTTTAAATGTCAAACCCGGTCTGACTGGGGAGTGGCAAGTCAACGGACGGTCTGGAGTTAAAGACTTTGACGAGATTGTCCGCATGGATCTCGACTATCAGCGCAAGTGGTCTGTTGTCTACGACATCACTCTGATTTGCAAAACAATTTCGGTTGTGTTGAGCAAAGACGGCGCGTGTTAGGTAAACTGTTTTGGGTTGTGTGTTTGTTTGTTATGAGCTGCGATGCGATGAATATAGAGCTAAAATCTGTTTTTCTAAAAGTTAAACAGCTACAAAAAATGTTAAATTAAGGGCAATCTTTTTACAAGGTTGCCCTTAATTTTTTTCCTCAGCCTTCTTCCTTTTTCCTTCTTCCCTCTTCCCTCTTCCCTCAGCCCTCTTCCCTCTTCCTTCAGCCTTCTTCCTTCTTCCTTCTTCCTTCTTCCTTCGTTTTATGATGAATTTGCCTAATTTGATTACTTTTTCTCGCTTGCTGGGAGTGCCTTTTCTGCTCTACGGTTTGTACGACCCAAGCGCGCAAAGCCACTGGATTTGCACCGCGATTTTTGTGGTAGCTGCGGCTACTGATTGGCTGGACGGCTATTTGGCTAGGAAACTGAATCAAATTACCGATTTGGGTAAGTTTCTCGATCCTTTGGTGGATAAATTGTTGGTTCTCGCGCCGCTTTTAGTGTTGATTGAGTTGGGAAAAGTGCCGGCTTGGGGAGTGTTTTTGATTTTTGGTCGGGAGTTGACAATTGCGGGGTGGCGTGTTAATAAAACTACGATTTCGGGAGCTAATATTTGGGGGAAGTTGAAGACGGTGAGTCAGATTGTGGCGATCGCACTTTTAATTGCTCCTTTGCCTGAAGCGTGGAATTTTCCCGCATTAATTGCTTTTTGGGTTTCTGTGGCTTTAACTTTGATTTCTGGGGCTATTTATCTGTGGCCGGAAAAGACTGCTGAGGACAAGTAATATCAATTCCGGTTGCACTCATACCGCAATTGTTGACTGTTGACTGTTGACTATTTGAACAATACCAATGCAAGCGAAAGAGATATAAAGGGAGAAAGTTAATTGTTTTAATGCAAGTTTGCATTTCTATGTGGAGAAAAGAGAGGCGATCGAACTTTAGTAAACATCAGGACAATCGCCTAAAATTCCCATTAAACTAAGCCGAAATTAAGCGAGCTTTCGGTTGAGGAATATAACGCCCCAATTCCTGAGCCGTCTCAATCCACTCCTGCATAATAATCTCGATATTTTGTAGTGCTTCTTGATAAGTTTCGCCATCCGCAGCGCATCCGGGTAATTCCGGCACTTCGGCAATAAATGCTTGGTCTTCTTGACTCCAGTAGAGGATAATTTCATAGCGAAGCATCGTTTTCACCTCCTAGTTGGTGTTTGAGAATTACCTCACGAATTTGCTTGACTTGATATGCTTTGGCTTGCGAGCCTTTGGGTTGAAGATTTAGGATTTCTTCAACACCATCTTTAGCAAATATGTGGTGACTGCCGCGAATCCGTTCCTCAAAGCCGAGTCTGCGTAAAAGTTGGCAAAATTGAGCAATGGTATATTGGCGTCGGAATTACCAAGTAAGATTTTAGCTAGCAGTTTGTCTGGTTGACTCACGCTCTGTCCAAGTTATCAGTTATTTTATGATGACATATTTCTGAGTTGGCGAGCGAAAGTCATTCGTCAGAAATCAGAAGCCCGAATCAAAAATTCTGACGAATGACGAATGCCTTAATAATGACTCCCAGATTTCCGGTAATGCACGGCTGTCACTCCGTCATTTTTCAGCAAATGACCGTTTTCAACCGCTGCATATACTACCCAGTGATCGCCGCATTCCATCCGACTTATCACTTCGCATTCGAGATAAGCTAGAGCCTCAGTCAAAACCGGACAGCCGTTGCTAGCTTCCATTGTTTCGACTCCGGCAAATCTGTCTTCTCCGGGAGCAAAGTTTTTCATGAAATACTTCCGCAACTGTCGCCCTTCGGCTAAGATATTCAGCACAAATTTATCTCCGGCATACATCAAAGCTTCGATCGATCGATCTTTTGCCACCGCAATCGTCACGCCAGGGGGATTAAACGTTGCTTGCGACACCCACGAAGCCAGCATCGCACTGCTAACATCCCCTCGCTTCGCCGAGAGTACGCACAGCGAACCAACTAATCTCCCTACTGCTTGTTCAGTGCGATCGCTCCCTGCTGCTAACTGCGGTTTCGGTGCCCGCAATTTTTGCGATCGAATCAAAGCTTGAGCAAAATCCGTTCCCGCTTCTTTGCACTCGTGAATTGTCGCCGCCGTCGGCTTAAATTTGGCTCGAATCGGCTCAAATCCAATTCGATACCCAGCATCTTTCAGCTTGTTTTCCACTAAGTCGATCGCCTCTCCACTCCAGCCAAAAGAACCGAAAACCCCCGCTAGTTTGCTCTTAGTTGCGGTTGACAAAACAATTCCCAAAGCTGTTTGAATTTGCGTCGGAGCGTGTCCTGCTAGCGTCGGGGTTCCGATGATAAATCCCGCGCATTTTTCGATCGCCTCTTGGATTTCTCCGGGTTCTGCAAATTCGCAGTTGATACTTTCCACCGCCACGCCGGCTTTCGTAATTCCTTTGGCGATCGCCTGCGCCAAAGTAGCCGTATTTCCGTAAGCCGAAGCATAAATCAAAGCAACTGTCAAGTCTTTTGAATTTTGTTGCTGGCTCCATTCCCGATACAAATTGCTCAGTTCATTAAGGCCGTAACGGACGATCGGGCCGTGACCGGGAGCATAAAATGCTGCTGGTAAATCGGCGAATTTATCCATTGCCGTCAGCACTTGTTTTGCCTGAGATGCGTGCAGGGAATCGTAATAATAGCGCCGATCTTCGCTGTAAAAGCTCCACCCTTCATCGAATACTTGGTCGCCGCAAACGTGAGCTCCAAATAGTTTGTCGGTGAACACTATTCGAGTGTGCGGATCGTAGGTGCAAAGTTCATCAGGCCAGCGGGGAGTAGGAGTCGCGATGAATTTTAAGGCGTGACCTTTTCCTAAGTTGAGAGTTTCTTCTCCCCGAACGACCATAATGTTTAATTCTCGGTCTGGAAAAGCGGCCCGCAAACTAATTGCGGCGGGATTCGTGCAAACTAAAGCTACTTCAGGAGCTAATTCCAACAGAGCTTTAATTGTTACTGACCTGTTAGCATTGAAATGCCCCAAAATTATGTAATCCAGCTTGGTCAAGTCCACCCGTTGCTGTAAAAAATCGATGTAATTTTGAGTAAAAGATTCCCCCGGCGGATCGAACAAAGCAGTTTTGTCAGCTTGAATAATATAGCTATTGGCTGTCGTACCCTTTTGCAGCGAATACTCGACTTCAAATTTGAGTCTGTCCCAAGTGCGCGATCGCACAATAAAAGTATCGAGTGCGATCGGGATAAACTGCACATCGCGGGGTTTGCCATCAGATGCGAGTCTAGGAGTCAAAGTGTTAGTCATTAATTGCACCTATGAGAAACTGAACTACAGAACTTCTTTTGATTTCGTGCCAAAACTTGGTATCTACAATGTCAAACCTGGCACCTCTATCCTGTAAATTGGTATCCAGGTCAGTCAGAAATTCCCTGGTTTTCAAATCATCCCCAATTTGGATAAAGCTGACTCCAATTTCTTCATCTTTATCTATTTTATTAGCCGCACTTACTATAATTTCAGCAACAGCAGCGGTATTTTCTGGTTTTCGATCTAAAACTGCAACAATTATTGTTCCGTTTTTCCCTTTGGCATTTGGTTTGCTTGCGAAATAATCGCTGAAAGTTTCTTTCAGAGCTTCTTCCAAATGAATTGTAGTCGGTTTTTCTGAATCCGGTTCCGTATTTTGTCGCTGCAAAATTTGAGCTAACCGGGCAACATTTGAATTTTTATACTTCCACATAGGAGTAGAAGCTTCGTAAACGGTGATGCCGTCGCTGTCAAATTGCTGACATTTTTTTGCTAAGTCGATCAGAGATGCCTGTGCTTCTACCCACTCCTCGTACCAAGGATGTTGGGGGTCTCTGCTGGCATCGCTTCTGGCAATAATAATTGTGTAATCTCGGTCTTCTAAAAGATTGGCAGGCATTGGCAATTCCTTAAAGTGAAAATGGAAAAGCAAAAGGTAATAAAAGGCTTATGGCGAACCGTAAGTTGAGCTGCCGGTAAGGTTCGCCACAAGCACCCTACGTTTAGTGTTTTTGCGTAGGTAAAGTGCCGCATAAGCACCCGAACTTCCTACCTAATAATGATTTCCCACTTTGCGGTGGTGAACGGCAGGCAGTGCATCTGGATTGGAGACGCGGCCGCTATCAACGATCGCATATACGATATGATGATCCGAAAGTTCCATCCGGCTGACTACTTCGCATTCCATGTAAGCTAAAGCATCTGTCAGAATGGGAGAACCGTTGGTTGCTGGTTGAGTTTTAACTCCGGCAAATCGATCGGCACCAGGAGCAAAACGCTTTAAAAAGTGCTTCATCAAGGCTTGATAATTGCCTTCTTCGAGCACGTTGAGAACAAATTTATCTCCCGCGTGCATCATCGATTCAATCGCCCGATCCTTCGCAACTGCTATTGTTAAACCCAGCGGTTTAAAGCTAGCTTGAGTTACCCAAGAAGCTAGCATCGCACCGCTAACCTCGCCTTTTTGAGCGGTAATGATGTACAGTCCGCCGCTGATTCTTCCCAAAGCTTTATCGAGGTCGCTGTCGAGGGATTTCATCTGTTTGACAGCCTTGTCCCGCGTCAGCCACTGTCCTAAGTCGGTGCCGGCTTCGTCGCAAAGTTGATAAATCGCTTCTGTCGGCGTTTCTTTAATCAAAATGTTGGGAAATGCTTCTTTTAAACCCAACTCTTTGAACTTGTTTCGCAGCGGGTAAATCGATGCGTCATCGCCACCGCCAGATTCGCACAAACCGAAAGATTGTTTGTTGTTAGCCGCAACTAAAATTGTGCTGATAGCAGCTTCGGCATTCGCAGCAGCAGTACCGTTAGTCGGCGGCGAACAAATTACGATGCCGGCAGCATTACTGACAAGTTCCGCAACTTCTTGTAAGTCGGCGGTTTTCAAATCCATCATTTCCACAGCAACACCGGTTTTGGTGATACCGTGGGCGATCGCTTGGCTGAGCCGATCGCTAAATCCGTAGTCGGAGGTGTAAAATACCGCTACAGTGGTTTCTGCCTTAGCTTGCGCTTGGCTCCACTTTTTGTAGCGTCCGGTAAGTTCCACCACATTGTGCCGCAGCAAGGGGCCGTGACCGGTCGCAACTGTACCGATTTCTCCCAATTCTGCCATCCGCTTCATCGCCGCGAGTACCGATCGAGCATTGGGGCCCATCAAACACTCATAATAAAAGTGGTAATCTTCCTCAATTGCTGCTAAATCGTCATCGAAGGTGCTGTCGGAACAGTAGTGCATCCCGAAAGCGTCGCAGGTAAACAGCACTTGAGTTTTGCTGTCGTAGCTGAAAATAGTATCAGGCCAGTGCAAGTTCGGCGCCGATACGAATTCGATAATGTGGCCGTTTCCTAAATCTAGTTTGTCCCCGTTTTTGACCACCAATCGCTCAAATGGTTGGTGTACAAGGTTTTCTAAAAATTGAATTGCTACTTTCGCCCCCACGACAATCGCTTGGGGTGCCAGCGCCAACACGTCTTTTACTAAACCGCTGTGGTCTGGTTCGGTGTGGCTGATAATTAGATAGTCAATCTCTTTGGGGTCAATTTCGCCCGTTAGAGTTTCCATGTATTGCTGGCGAAACTTCTCGTGCGAGGTATCGACGAGGGCTGTTTTTTCACCGCGAATGATGAATGAGTTGTATGTTGTACCGTTTTTGAGTCCGAATTCGATGTCAAAGCGGTCTCTATCCCAGTCCAGGCATCGAATTGCCGTTGTATCAGAGGCAATTTCGACTTTTTCCACCGTCAATCTGCGTTGGACTCGTTCAGTCAGCGCTACCATCAGTGCCTCCTTGTCTTTTACCCATTACCTTATTGTCTTCATTCTGACACGTTTCTTTTGTAAATCTTTATAAATTTTCTTATGAGGCTGTTAAGTATCCCAAAAGTTATGGCATCAGGCAGTTCGGGAACGCGCACTGAATCGGGATGTTACGGATTTGAGGAAGAAGGAAAATTCAATAAAATCAATTTTTGGTCGATAAACAGTTGACAAAAAACTGAACTGTGTGGTAATTAAACTGAGTTGTATCGGTTGGGCGATCGCCTCTTTAGAAGACTATCAGTCAAATGCGATTGTCGATCGCGCGGCGATTTGGATTAAAGACAAGAACTCGGCATTTAAGTCAACCTAATCAAACGTAAAACGCGATCGCGCTCTCTTATCCCCGATTTCTTTAATCAGTCGGGGATTTGGGGATAATGATAGAAGAAAAAAATTTCCAATCCGCAATCAAAAACCTACTCATTGATGCAAAGCTATGTCTGAAAGTTCCGTTGAGAAAACTCATTTGAGTTGGCAATTAGGACAGTTGCAACAGCGAGTAGAGGAGTGGTGGGAACTAAAAACTTCCCAAAATATACCGAATGTGAAATTGCCATCTTGGTTTGATTCCCCGATCTTGTGGGCGATCGCTAAAGCAGCCTTTTGGTTAATCTTAGCATTGCTCGCAGTCTGGGCGAATTCGCGGATTTGGCAACTGTCGCGTTTTTATATTCATAATTTCAAAAATAGGAATAAAACAACTGATGTCAGTGCAAAACAACAATTAAAGATTTGTCCGTAGCAGAGTGGTTGTTGCGATCGCAAAAGTTGCAGCAGCAAGGGAAATACCACCAAGCTTGCCGCTTTCTTTACATGGCGGTTGCAGCGGTTAAATGATGCGGGAACCGCGATTCACCAACCCAGCCGCACTGATGGCGAATATTTGCAATTAATCGAGCAATTACCCCAGCCAGCGCCTTACGAAACTTTGATAAAAATACATCAGCAACTATATTTTGGGAATAGAGAAGCTGACGCCTCAACCTTTGAACAGTGTCAGCAAGCTTATCAAAAAATTAAGGATTAAGTAGGTAAGCGGAAAAAAACAATAATATCCAATCAATAATTCTAGGGGCAGGTTTTATCAAAAATTATTGCCAAAAACCGACAATCTCAAAAACCCCCACCCAAGGGCAAATCGCCATCTAATTCTTTCCACATACAAGGGTTCAAGGTCGTACTCGAATAACGCGCGCAGCATCTAAGAGTACGACCTTGAAATGGTTCTATCAGACCCAATTAAGCAATGGGTTGAAGGCAACGAAACTAGCACCAGCAATGGGATTCGGGTCGAGACCTCCCACAATCGGCCCTGTGGGTGAATCCCATTAGTTGTCAGTGCCAGCGACTGTCCCACAGCGAAGATTTTACCCGCGTACCTCGCTTTCTTGAAAAAAGCTGTAGTGAGGAATCAGACTGATAAAAAGCATTTAACTACTTGCGGGACATATTAGTAGAGCAAGGATTGCTCGCCCTACTAACAGCCTTAGATGAGAGTGATACTTGTTGCCGCTGTACTGCCGAAACTGTAGCCCGCAGTGGGGTTAGCAAGACCTAAGCGCACAATCCCATTATTGGTACTAAATGGGTTGTCTTGAATAGTAAAGGTTTGGCTGAGTTGGCCGTTGGCGAAGGACAACGTGCCGCCAGTGGGGCCGCCCGGGTTAAGCAGGTAGTCGGTACCATATACAGGTGCAGGGCCGGCGCCTGGAGTACCCGCCAGAATAATATAATCAATCGATGCTGCACCTAAGCCGCTTGAGCGGGTAACTGTAACCGTTGTGTTGCCCCCCTGAGTGGCGATCGAGCCGTAATTAGACGCACTATACTCGAAGATATTGCCAGATGCACTGCTGCTACCGTCAATAATCTGTAGTTGTGCTGTTGACGGACTGCCGACGGGGCCGCTGTTGAGAAATAGGTTAACAATCTCAGTCATTTCAGGCACAGTATCAGCATTGACAAAGATGTTGAACGTCGTGGAAGTTACCCCAGGGGCAAAGTTGAGTACACCAGCAGTAGACGCATAATCAGCCGCAGTTCCTCCAGTTGATAGGGCGGTGCCGTCAAGAGTACCGTAGCCAATGCTTGCTGCAGCCGTAGTGGCGCCGATGCGATTGACTGTCACCGTAGCAAAGCCAGATGATTCTGGAGTGGTGAAAGTAGCCGCACTAAAAACAAACTGGGTTGCTGTTGATGTTGCTGGAGTTGGAGTCGGCGTCGGCGTCGTCCCAGTTGTCGCCACATCACTAATCGTCAAAATTGACGGACTACTGCCGACATTGCCACCGAAGAGCACCAAATTCACCGTTTCCGGCGATTCCAAAATCGAATCAGTCAAAGCCGTCACCGTGAAACTAGCGGTAGTTTGCCCCGCAGCAAAATTCAATACCCCCGCCGCCGTTCCAGTGTAATCAGGTGCACTGCCTGTTGAACTTGCCGAACCGTCGAGAGTAGAGTAGTTAATCGATGCAGCCGCCGTGCCGCCGGTGCGAGTAACGTTAATCGTCGCCACGCCACCTTCAGCCACCGTGTAATTTGGTTGGGCGAACTGGAAGATACTTGGAGATGTCGGAGTTGGGGTCGGAGTTGGGGTCGTCCCAGTTGGCGGCACATCACTAATCGTCAAAATTGACGGACTACTGCCGACATTGCCACCGAAGAGCACCAAATTCACCGTTTCCGGCGATTCCAAAATCGAATCAGTCAAAGCCGTCACCGTGAAACTAGCGGTAGTTTGCCCCGCAGCAAAATTCAATACCCCCGCCGCCGTTCCAGTGTAATCAGGTGCACTGCCTGTTGAACTTGCCGAACCGTCGAGAGTAGAGTAGTTAATCGATGCAGCCGCCGTGCCGCCGGTGCGAGTAACGTCAATCGTCGCCACGCCGCCTTCAGCCACCGTGTAATTTGGTTGGGCGAACTGGAAGATACTTGGAGATGTCGGAGTTGGGGTCGGAGTGGGCGTCGTCCCAGCGGGCGGCACATCACTAATCGTCAAAATTGACGGACTACTGCCGACATTGCCACCGAAGAGCACCAAATTCACCGTTTCCGGCGATTCCAAAATCGAATCAGTCAAAGCCGTCACCGTGAAACTAGCGGTAGTTTGCCCCGCAGCAAAATTCAATACCCCCGCCGCCGTTCCAGTGTAATCAGGTGCACTGCCTGTTGAACTTGCCGAACCGTCGAGAGTAGAGTAGTTAATCGATGCAGCCGCCGTGCCGCCGGTGCGAGTAACGTCAATCGTAACCACGCCGCCTTCAGCCACCGTGTAATTTGGTTGGGTGAACTGGAAGATACTTGGAGATGTCGGAGTTGGGGTCGGAGTGGGCGTCGGCGTCGGCGTTGGCGTCGGCGTTGGCGTTGGCGTCACATCAATGCCTTGATATTGAATACTCCGCACTAGGTAGTCGGAACTATCGCTTTTGAAGGAGCTAGCTGCGTAGGCAGCGGTGGGGTTCGTGTAGGCTTTGGCGGAGAACCGCAGTTCGTCAAAAGTAACGCCGGTGAGAGAGTCTCCTACTATCTGGAATGTGAAGTTGCCATCGGTACGATCGCCAGTGAAAGTCACTCCGTCTGAACCCGCAGTGATGGGTTTTGGAGGGACTGGAGCACTGAGGCGAGTAATCGTAAAATTGCTTGCCGATACCGCCGTCCCATCCTTAAACAGTTGCAGCAAACCAACTTCATCGCCTTGATCGTTCACTGTAGTAGAACTTGATTTGGGAAGTAATCCACTCAGACCGATCGTGGCGCTAGTAATGTCTTTGTTATCTGCCCATTTCACCTTCAGCACCTGAGATTTATTGGTGTTCGGGTCATAGTTGATTTCCGCCCGCACTTTATTGACATCCGTGAACCAACCATCATAAGAGGATGGGACACCAACACCAGCCACAGCGCCGTAACTCAACCAGCTTTTAGGGTTTTCGTTCGTTGCTAAGGTGAGGTTGCTGATGACAGTAGGGTTAGTGTAGTTCGTTTCCACGCCATCAAAAGCTATCCCAGACAGTTGGATGCCTTGATTCTGGGCGGCAGTAGGCCATTGTGTAATTAGGTCACTGATGCTGCTGTAATTAGTGGTTGTACCCAAAGAACCATTGAATGAAGTGGCCATAGCTTTTCCTTTGATGATGAGTAATGAAGGATTAGAATTGACTGAAAACCAGAGGTTGGGCTTTCTTGTAGCGATTTGTCATATCATGTCCGGTCGATCGACCGCGATTTTTGTAGGGGAGGGTTCGCCAACAATACCTGCCAACAACTGACAATCTCAAAAACCCGCCCCGACCGAGATATTATGGTTAATCGATCGCACATGATATCTACAAGAAAAATTTCCTCATACGTGCAGGTAAATCAAGTAAAAATGCTTGCCCAATAAGCATCTGAAGGTATGATTGCACCCGATAGAATGTTGAGTGTAAATACTTACACCTATTTAGATAGAGATACTTAACTTTCATCATCAATAAGTTTTATCCGGAAAAATTGCGATCTTTGTTTCAGCCCTATAAAAAGCGGGTTTTCCACATCTGTAGAGGAGAGCTTAAATCCCAGATTCCCTTCCCCCAAGCACCAGCTTTCACTGCTTCAGCGAGCAAAAGTTAATCAAGAGAGACTTTGATGAGTAAAAATACTCAAAATTTTATATGTATACGCATAACCCTGTTGGGACTTTCTGAAAATTAGGGTTCGGGCGTAAGTTAAATCGTTCCCAGTTGCATTGGAATCATAAAATCGAGTTCACAGTTAACACTCAACTATTGAGCTTTTCGAGCCTTCCTTCTACAGTCAACTGTCAACAGTCACGGACGGTTTAACCCGAAGTGATATTAAATCTGATTCTATTAAAAATGCGTTAGCGAAGCTGGCCGCAGGCATCGCTAAAAAACCAAGTTTATTGGTGCTCCGTCATGTGACTGACGATCGCCCTCAAGAGGTCAAATGAGTTCTATACTACTGCCAGAGTGACAAAACAGCGTTAATCTGACTCAAGCACGAATTATGCACTTACCCTCTGATTTTTCAGCGGCAACTCTACAATAAACTCAGTTCCTTCGCCAACCTGACTGACGCAACGGATCTTGCCGCCGTGAGCTTGGACAATCACCTGATAGCACACTGAAAGTCCCAAACCCGTGCCTTTACCCACAGGTTTAGTAGTAAAAAATGGGTCAAAAATCTTGTCTTGAATTTCCGCAGGAATGCCACTTCCCGTGTCGCGGACAGAGATTGTTACCCAGTCCGGCTCGCTTTGCCAACTGCGGATAGTTAATTCCCCCGGTTTGCTCGTTGACTGAAGCGCATCTAAAGCGTTGTCAATCAAATTATAAAATACTTGGTTAATTTGACTGGCATGACATTGGACTGGCGGCAAACTGCCGTATTGCTTGTCTATTTTGATATGGGTTTTTAGCTTATTTTGCAGCATCAAGAAACTGCTTTCTAAACCTTCATTCAAATCTACTGGTTTTAATTCAGCATGGTCTAAACGAGAAAAATTTCGCAGCGTCATCACGATCGAGCGAATCCTGCCGCTGCCTTCTCGCATTGAATTGAGCAGTTTGCTAAAATCTTCTCGAATGTAATCGAGTTCTAATTCCTCATTGATTCTGACAATTGCCTCCGCTGCTTCCGGGCAGACCTTTTCGGCCATTTCTAGAGCTTGGTTCAAGGCTTTAAAATATTCTTGAGCGTGAAACAAGTTAGCGTGGATAAAATTGTTGGCGTTGTTAATTTCATGAGCAATTCCCGCTACCATTTGCCCCAAACCTGACATTTTTTCGCTTTGAATCAATTGCTGCTGTGCCGATCGCAATTCTTCTAACGCAGCCTGCAACTGCTGGGTTTGAGCTTGAGATTTTACCGCAGCGTCTTGGACTTGGCTGTAAAGTTCTGCTTGCTGAATGGCGATCGCCATTTGGTTGGCTATCTGAGAGAGCAACTCCATTTCTTGCCGCTGCCAATTGCGGGTATCTCGGCACTCGTGAGCAATCAGCAAACCCCACAGCCTACCGGGAAATTTAGGATTATAGTTTCCGGCGGTTTCGGGACTCTTTTCTTCAGTTCTTGCTGTAACAATTGGCACTATCAGATTAGCTTTTACCTGCAAACTATCTAAAAAATCTACATGACAAGGCTCTAAACCAGCATTAAAAATATCATTAATTGCTTTGACTCGCCCTTGCTGGTAAAGATCGGCGTAATCTCCCCGGAAACACTTATCAGCCCCCATATCTCCTAAAATTGAAGGCCAAGGAACTGTCATATTTTCAACAACAACTTTTCCTTGCCAGTTGTCTTGAAACTGATAGATAATTACTCGATCGCACTGCAACATTTGGCGGACTTCCCTCACCGCTGTTTCCAGGATAGTTCCCAGATCCAGGGTACTGCGAATTTGATTGCCGATCAGCCGCAGCAGCGATTCTCTTTCGGCTTGACGCCTGGTTTTGCTATATAGTTTGGCTTGATTAATCGCGATCGCCAATTGCGATCCTACCCCTTCTAAAAGCTGCCTTTCCCAATCAGTCCATTCCCGTTCGCGATCGCACTGATGCAAGCCAATTATGCCATTCACTTCACCTTGATAGCGAGTAGCTACTGCCAGCATTGACTTAATCTCCAAAGCTTCGGCAATTTTTCGGGTTTGTGGGTTCAATCCCGGAAAATCGAGAAACTTCGTCAGTGCTAGGGATTCTTGCTGAGACACGACGGCAGCTAAATGCGGGTTGTCAGTCATCGGTACTTTCATTCCCAGTTGGATCGGATAGTCCCCCGCGTTGTACTCTCCGCGCGTGACTAAAGTTTTTTCTGTATTTGATTCTTTGACTAAAATGCTCGCGCGGCTGCACTGTAACGCTTGCCCCAGCAATCTGCAAGCCGATGTCAAAATTTCTTCTATATCAAGTGTACTGCGAATTTCGTTATTAATTTGGTTCAGCAAGTTTGATAGCTGAACTTGCTGCTGCATCTGCACGATTAGGGCTTTTTGTCGGTCTACTTCCGGCAGCGAAAGACTTTCTTGCTGCATCCAGTTTTCAGATTCAGGCAACCGCGAAGTTACTCTGTGCCAGGGGTTTTCGTGTTCTTGTATTTGTAAAGACATATTTACTCAGCAGTTGTACAGTATTTTCATTGAGTCTGGTTTTATAAACCTGTGCTTACCCCGCCAACAGCCCCATCGCAGCTACCAGGACTTTTGGAATATCTTAAGATATTATAAATGATGCCGCCTGAGCAAAGCAATTATTTGCTTTACAAATATTTATATTTAGCAAGTATGCGCTCTGCCGGGGACAATACTAATTAGCGCGCTGCCTGGAACTTGGTGAGATGTCAAATAGAGTTAACCGCCCGGTTAAGCGAATAAAATTAATCTAAAATCTATCTTTAGTTCAATGTTTGCGCCGGTTCGCTCGACATGGAAAATTCAATTCCCGACAATTTTTGTTCGCCCCCAAGCACCGACAACATTAATTGGGGATTGACAGGTAAAGCCCAGATTAAAATAGCTTTGGCGATCGGCAATTCCCGGCTGCACTGGGGATTATTTGCGGGCAAAACCCTGGAGAAAACATGGGATACAGAGCATCTCAATGTTGATGCTGTTTCCCGGCTGTCAGAGGAGGAAAAGGCAGAATATTTGGTGCAAATAGTAATGAGGTCGATCGAGGAAATATCTGCTCAAAATCTCCTTTGTCTTCCTGCTACTCCCGCTTTTTCTAATCCTCACACACTTTCTTTCGTGCCGCTGCCTCTAATTTTGGCTTCAGTAGTTCCCCAGCAAACAGCAATTTGGCAGAGTTATCCAGATGTCCGAATTATTACTTTAGACCAGTTGCCGATCGGGGGACTCTATCCTACCCTGGGAATTGACAGAGCTTTGGCTGTACTGGGCGCTGGCAACCAATTGGGTTGGCCAGTTTTACTTATAGATGCTGGTACAGCTTTAACATTTACTGGGGCTGATGTCAATAGGTATTTAGTTGGGGGCGCAATCTTACCAGGTTTGGGTTTGCAGTTATCCTCGTTAGGTAAAAAAACTGCTGGATTACCTTTAATCACTTTACCACAAAATTTGCCATACCGCTGGGCGACAGACACTGCTGGGGCAATTCAAAGCGGAGTTGTGTATGCGACGGTGGCAGGAGTTAGGGATTTTATTGAAGATTGGCGGTGTTTGTTTCCTGATAGCAAAATTGCGGTCACGGGGGGCGATCGCACTCTGCTTTTAAAATACCTCACCGCAGCCTTTCCTGAGACAGCCGCAGGCTTAATTGACGCACCAGAGGCTATTTTTTGGGGAATTAGCCTGTTAAATGTTGACTGTTGTCATTTTATCAATGACCAATGACCAATTCCCAATTCACCTAGCAAACTCGCGAATATAGTTAGCAACAACATCAGGGACTTCCTGGGGCAAATTGCTTTCCCCCGGACTGACTAATTGTAGTTCGGCATTAGGAGCCAGAGCGGCATAGGATTGACACAGAGACGAAGCTGCGGGAGTCTCTTCAGAACCGTGCAACAGCAAAACAGGCGCTTTCAGCAAAGGCAAATTCTCATCAACTAATTCCGCTGTAATTTCAGCCCGCCGCCGCCCGAACAGCAAATGCACGGCCACAGGGGACTCCATCAACTGCTGTCTGAAGTTGAGCAATCCGTCAATCTTTTTTTGGCTACCCAGCAACTTAGCAATTGGATATATCGCACGCAGCCACCACAAAGCCAGCGGAGGTTGGCCGATTAGCCAGCTAGCCGTCTGCCACCGCCCCCGTCGGTTGCCAGCCTTGACGCCTTCTGGGGCCAACAACACCAAACCCTGAACTCGATCGGGATATTTGATAGCGTAGCTGGTGGCCACCCAGCCGCCCACAGAGTGAGCGATTAAATAAACCTGTCGCAACTTCAAAGTATCGAGGTATTGGGCGAGGCCTTCTACTTCCAAGTCGATCGAATAATGAAGATTCGGGCGTTCCGAGTCTCCAAACCCCAGCAAATCCGGTGCGAAGCAGTGGTAGTAGGGACTCAAATGTTCGATCGTCCTCAGCCACTGACTGCTGTCGTGCCAAGAACCGTGCAAAAATACTAAATTCGGGCCTTGACCGACTTCGTGCCAAAAGATTTGCCCTACAGAGAGTTTTACCCGAGAATTGCGTAGCGGTGAGTACATCCGGTTAAATATTTCGTAATAAAAAGATGATTAATTTAATGTTCAGAGATTGTGCATAAAAGTAGGAAAACATTGAAATACTCACCGGCAGTCAGGGCGCGGTGATTCTTGACACTTCATCGGGTTCTGCTACCGAAATAGTCTGACAATCCCTCAGCACTCCATTTAGAGTCGTGGCGATTCCCCATCCCGACTTGAGCTATATTTCTAGCCGCATTTTCATCTCTATCCTGCTCCATACCACAATTCAAACAGAGCACGCTCGCGAATAGATAAATCGATTTTACCCCACTTGAAACCACAGTCCGAACAGACCTGACTGGTGGGTTCCCATCGACTAATCACCTTGAACTCTCTGCCAAACTTTTCAGACTTAGCTTCGCACAAAGTCCTGAATTCTCTCCAACCTTGCAAGTTGATTACTCTAGCAAGTTTGCGGTTTTCAACCATGCCCGACACATTTAAATCTTCCCAAACAATCACTTGGTTTTCGTTGACTATTTTGGTCGATAATTTCTGTAGAAAATCTTTACGATCATCAGAAATACGGTTATGAAGCTTGGCGATATTGATTCGAGTTACATTCCTTCTTTTGGAGTCATGAGGTTCGCGAGCTAACTTGCGTTGCAGTTTGCGAACTTTCCCGTCTAGTTTTTTATAACTAGGACTTTCGGCTTTGGCGCCATTACTCATTACCGCAAAGGTTTTAATCCCTAAGTCGATACCAACACTGGGATGCAAAGCCTCGGATCGAACTGGTTCGACCTCTACAACAAAGCTTAAGAAATAGCGATTAGCGAAATCCTTGATTACCGTG
Source organism: Microcoleus sp. M2_D5 (assembly GCF_036701935.1). Classification (NCBI taxonomy): domain Bacteria; kingdom Bacillati; phylum Cyanobacteriota; class Cyanophyceae; order Oscillatoriales; family Microcoleaceae; genus Microcoleus; species Microcoleus sp. M2_D5. The sequence continues at coordinate 29,817 of NZ_JAUBRP010000068.1, forward strand.
ACCGAGCTAGGTGCTGAGGGCAACTCCCTAGACCGTATTGGCTTGACAATTCCAATTTTTGCTAAGTAAACGCCACCCTTTTTATTCAGGGAAAATTCACGACCAGTAAATCTTGCCGATTGACTGATTGTCTTTTTTTTAAACCTAGGATACCGTACTTTTTGCCCTTTTCTTTTGCCTTGGTAGGAATCAAAGAAATTCTTAAAAGCCGTTTCTAAATCGGTTACAGACTGTTGCAAGGGAACGCATGACACATCTTCGAGCCAAGTCGTTTCCTCAGTCTGTTTTGCCCCAGTTATTACTATTTTCTGAAGTTCTGTCGATTTCGGCTTTTTTTCGGATTTTTTGCAAAGTGCAAGAGCATCATTCCAGACAACGCGAACGCAATTAAATAACTGAGCCAAGCTCTGTTCCTTTTGGTCGGTCGGATAGATTCTGTACTTGTACCTTGCTTTCATTGTTTACTATTGCTTGATTGCTTTATTGTACCATGTATTATCAATACAATTAACAGAAAATGAAGAGAATCAAAGCCGTCCTATAAGAACGGGGCTTCAGCCCTCCGCTACGCTCCGCCCAGTTCTTTAGTGAAAATTAATTCCACATTCATAACAGACAAGTTTTGAAGGCGGGGTAATTTCCGACTTATCTCAAATTTGGATGCCCCGCGATTTATGCCAAAGTTGTCAGGCCTTGAAAATAGTCCTGTAAGTGTTGGTCGTTATCGTGGCTGAGCTGGCCCTCCGGCAGCGATGCGGGGAAAAAACCCTCAACCTCGCTGACTTCAAGCGTATCCTGAACTTGCATCTTGCCCTGCACCTCTGCCGCCACCACGATACAAATCGAGTGCAGGCGAGGGTCTCTATCGGCAGCCGAATAAACACCCACCAAGCGACGGATTTTGACTAATTCGAGTCCTGTTTCCTCCGCTAATTCCCGGCGCACTGTCGTCGGAATATCCTCTCCCCAATCCACCATACCTCCCGGCAGTCCCCAGCGACCGTTGTCGCGGCGGCGAATTAACACAATTCGCCCGTCAGGCAATACAGGAATAACCGCAGTACCAGTGACTGGATGTCGAAAAATCAGTCCCAGCACAGTTTGTACAATTTGCCACAATCGACGCATAAACTCAAAAGCTTGTTTAGGAGATAGTAATTTCAGGGCTCCTAGCGCGCAGCTCCGGAGTCTCAATTTTTAATTTTTCATTCAGGCCAGAGGTCTGGCAAATCTGCTAATATCTCCGCTGCGTGAGATTCTGGTTTGACTTTGCGGTAAACCTTTTCAATCCTACCATCAGGGTCGATCGCGAAGGTCGATCGAGTAATTCCCATAAATTCTTTTCCCATAAACTTTTTAAGTCCGTAACAGCCGTAGGCGGTAGCAACTTCAGCGTTTAAGTCGCACAGCAAGGGAAAAGGCAGTTGATATTTAGCTGCAAACTTGGCGTGGGCACCGGCCCCGTCTGTGCTGACACCGAGGACTGCAATATTGCGCGACTCGTAGTCTGAGTAAATATCGCGAAAGCCGCAAGCTTCTTTAGTACAGCCAGGGGTATTGTCCCTAGGGTAAAAATAAAGTACAACTCGCCGCCCTCGAAAATCTGCAAGGCTGACGACATTGCCTTGCGCGTCTGGCAGGCTGAAGAGAGGAGCTACGTCACCGGGATAAATCGTCATTGGTCGTATTTTGTCAAGAGTTTATACAAATCTGCTGCCAGAGCGAAAACATTGCGTCCCATCGGGCCCAGATTCCCAGCGAGTTGAATCCCCGTGTTCTTTTTTCTGGGTCTTGTGCCGAGTGTGCTATGATCGTCATCGGTCTAAAATTGAGTATAACTAGCCAACGTAAAAACTTAACTGGATTAGTTGAGTGCGTAGTCACACCTAACGGTGTTGCGGTTTAGGAAAGCTAAATTTGAAGAAAACCTAACTACAGAAAGAGAACCGATCGAGTACGGTAGGGCATACCGGAATTAACGCTTGGGGAGAAGACATTTATAATGCGGCTGGAGCAACCCTGTCGCCAGTAAGTGACTTCGCCCAAGCAAGAATCTCAGTCACGCCTGAGTGCACAGAGTGTCAAACTTAAGAATCCCCGTGCGTGAAAGCCCGGGGACTGTCAATGTTTATTAGTGAGGTCAGAATGGCTAAGCGCCGCAATCTCAAGAAAGAGAAGGCACAACGAAATCAAGCATACGCTCGCAAGTTTCGCAAGCGGAGAAATCAAGATATGTTCTCCAACAAGAGAAGACGATTTGACGGCGGCAACGGCGGTGGCATGGGCGCCATGAGCGGCGGCAGAGACAAAGACATGGCTGCTGCTGAAGATTAATTGCTGAGGCTATCTGCCGAACTTAGAACCAGAGTGGAAAACACGATCGTTCTTTCGTAGAGATAGCCAGCCGGAATTTGTCCAATAATTCAACGATGTTTAGGCCAGATGTTTAGGCGAGTCGATCGCGCGCAGCGATAAGTGATTTTCTCACTTGTTCAAACCCGGTACCCCCGTAACTATTGCGAGCCGCCACCACTTGCTGAGGCGCGATCGCGCTGTAAATGTCTGTCTCAAAGGCTGGGTGCAAGTCTTTCCACTCCTCAAGTGTCAAATCTTTGAGGAGTTTGCCCCCCGAAAGGCAAGTTTTGACGACTTTGCCGACAAGGTTGTAAGCTTCCCGGAAGGGAACGCCTTTGGCGGCCAAGTAGTCTGCTACGTCTGTAGCATTAGAAAAGTCTTCCGTAACAGCAGCAGCGAGGCGATCGCCATTAAACTCGATGCCTTCCCGCAACAAAATGGTCATTGCTTCCAAGCAACCCTGTACCGTTCTTACGGTATCAAACAAAGCCTCTTTATCTTCTTGTAAATCTTTGTTGTAGGCCAAAGGAAGTCCCTTCACTACTACCAACAAGGCTTGCAAGTTACCGAACACCCGCCCCGCTTTGCCCCGCACCAACTCCGGCACGTCGGGATTTTTTTTCTGGGGCATGATGCTAGAACCCGTAGCGCAGCTATCTTTGAGCGTAATAAATCCAAATTCGTGAGAAGACCACAAAATCATTTCTTCTGACAAGCGGCTCAGGTGTACCAGAATCAAGCTGGCGGCAGCGAGAAATTCGATCGCAAAATCTCGATCGCTCACTCCATCTAAGCTATTAGCATAAACCTTGTCAAATTGCAATATTTCTGCCGTATAATGTCGGTCGATCGGGAAAGTCGTCCCCGCCAGCGCACCACAACCCAAAGGCGAAACATTCACCCGCTTGCAGATATCGCCGAGGCGTTCCCAATCGCGATCGGTCATTTCAAAATAAGCTAACAGGTAATGAGCCAGACTGATCGGCTGAGCGCGCTGCAAATGAGTGTAACCGGGAATTAAAGTTTCCACGTTACGATCGGCAAGATCGAGCAAAACCCCTTGAAATTCCCGCAATTGATCTCGAATTTCGGCGATGCGATCGCGCAAATACAACCGAGTATCAGTACCTGCTTGATCGTTGCGCGATCGAGCCGTGTGCAACTTTTTCCCAGCATCCCCCACAATCTCCGTCAGCCGCTTCTCTACAGCGAAGTGAACGTCTTCTGCATCAACTCCCGGAACAAAAAGTCCTTGGCGGTATTCGCGGCGGATCTGTTCCAAACCATTGACTAACTGTTCGCCTTCTGCTGCGGAAATAATCCCCGTTTTTGCCAGCATTTTAGCGTGAGCGACAGAACCAGTCAAGTCATACTCAATCAATTCAATATCGAAGCCAATACTAGCATTGAATCGGGCGATCGCCGGGTGCAGCGCCGATTCAAATCTTTGACTCCAAGTTTTTTGTTGTGTTGTCATTGCTCGAGCTAAAACTAGATTATATCTCTCTTGCAGAAGTCTTTGACACTCCCCGGTCTAAAGACGCGGGGATTCTTGAGGACAAACTTTGGGGGATGAATCCGCCCAAAGTTTAATTCTCAAAGGGTTAGTCAACAACCCGCTACTCACTCGCTCAATTATTGAGTCTGTGGCTACTTTTGATTTTCGGATGATATCTGCCGCCCCATTAACGTCTGCATTGATTAACAATCCAGCGCTAGAACGGTAAAGACCGCGTTTAATTCGCTTACCAGATGGCTGCCAATTGTCGGGTTTTTCACCGACTTTCACTGGCAGAAAGTCTCGCTCTAAAAAACTGGCTTTTGAGGAATAAGATTCATTTTGCTCTACAAATCGCCATCCCCTTAACTCGCATTCTTGCTGCAATCTTTCCTTAACTTTAGCTGTGGGGATTTGGACAAAGTTTTGATTGGTTTTGCCTCCCATATTAACTTCTTGCTTCTGACCTTTATTCCAGCCAAAAACTATGACATTAATTTGGTGGTTTTCGCAATAATTTATGATGGTTCTGACTGCTTTATTGACAGCATCTCTCATCCTTCTGGCACGAGTTTCTGATAACTGTTCCAGTCTTTTGGATGAAAAGCCTTTATTGTGCTTGTGTCGAGAGTGTTCTGAC
>NZ_JAUBRP010000069.1:0-34016 GCF_036701935.1 Microcoleus sp. M2_D5
GTCCACTCATGACGGGCGGGACGCCCATCCCACTTTCAAGAGTGGAAGTTATTTAATTCTCATTCCTAACTATAACCTTCTTCTCTTCCTTCGTGCCTTTCGCGCCTTCGCGGTTTGTTAAAAAAAGCCTTGTTCGCAAATTATATCAAAAAACTCTAACAACTTTCCCTTGTTGATACTTCCGACAGATGTCGAGATAGCTGTCACCATAGTATTCTAATCGCGAAACTTTTTAGGTAGAAAGCCTGTGAACAAATTTTTATTTCGAGCTGCGATCGGGCTATTAATGGCATTTTTTGGGGCAATCACCTATTATACAAACGACGTAGAAAATCCGGTAACAGGAGAGAGACAGCGGGTGCAGCTTTCTCCCCGCCAAGAGATAGTTTTGGGATTGCGGGCGCGAGATCAAATGGCCGCCAAGCACGGGGGGCTTTATCCCAGTCAGAGTATTCAGCAGTATCTCGATCGAGTAGGAGCGCGAGTTATCAACGGTTCGGTGGCGAAACAAGCGGGTTATCCGTTTGAATTCCACCTGCTGCGAGACGCCCAAACTGTCAATGCTTTTGCTTTACCGGGGGGACAAGTTTTCATTACTGCGGGGCTGCTGGGGCGGCTGAATTCGGAGGCTCAGTTGGCTGCTATACTCGGGCACGAAGCCGGTCACGTTGTCGCCCGCCACGGTGCGGAACACTTGGCAAAACAGCAGTTGGGCAGGGCTTTGGTAACGGCGGTTGGGGTGGCTACTAGCGACGATCGCGGGGGCGGGCAGCAGGCAGCATTAATTGCTCAAGCTGTCAATCAAGTTGTCGGTTTGCGGTACGGTAGATCGGATGAACTTGAGAGCGATCGGCTCGGTTTTCGGTTTATGACCGAGGCGGGTTACGATCCTAGAGGTATTGTTGAGGTGATGCAAATCCTCGGTGCCGCTAGGAAGGGCGAAGCGCCGCCGGAGTTTTTGAGTTCTCACCCCAACCCTGAAAACCGAGTGCAAAAGTTGCAAGCTTTAATCGCGCAAAATTACCCTAACGGCGTTCCAGCTAATTTGGAGTCGGGACGCGATGAGTTTGCGAGGAATGTGTCGCGCGGTTAGCAATAATTGCATCGGGCTTTACAAAAGTTATTACTATAGGCGGATCTAAGTTCGGCTTGGATTTGACACGATCGACTTAATGAGCGATCGAGCAATTGGAAAGTTGAAAACCATGATTGAATCTTGGATGATTATCGGCGGGGTGACTTTCTCCGTCGCTTTCGGCACTTTGTTTTTTAAACTGCGCGATATTAACTGGGCAGTCAAACTTCAAAGACCGGATTGGATGTTTTTTGAGCCTGCTATTCCGTTCATTTGGACAGTAATTTTTGCTTGCGGTGCCGGCAGCGCTGCTGTCGTTTGGGAACAGGAACCAGGGAGCATTAAAACTTGGCTGCTGATGGCTTTGTACTTGCTTTTAGAAATTGTCACAGTTGCTTATATTCCCGCTACTCTCAGAGCCAAAAGTCTGAAAGTAGGGACGATTTTGGGAGGGGCTGGCGAGATTTTGGGAGTTGTGCTGCTGTTGGCTGTTTTGCCGATTTCTCAAACCGCCGCTTTATTACTTTTGCCCTACGCGGTTTGGGGTGCGATCGGCACTTATACTACTTGGGAAATGATTCAGTTAAACCCAGAAGCTGCATAAATATAACGAACCGCGAAGACGCGAAGAATAACAGGCGAGACGCCTGTTCCACTAAGTAATAAAAGAGCCAGAGAATTTTCAGGCGATTCTGAAGTAAATAACCATCCGGTAACTACTAACTAACCATTCACAACTATAACGCTCTTATTTTCTATTTTCTTCTTTTGTGGAACAGGCGTCTCGCCTGTTGCTGTTCCGCTCTTATCTTCTATTTTCTTCTTTTGTGGAACAGGCGTCTCGCCTGTTACTGTTCGCGGTTATTAAAAAAAATATTGTTAATAATAGCAAATCCGTGCTACCGGGTTAACCGACCGATAGAGTGAGGGAATCCGCTTGACAGTGTGTGCGTATTAGATGAGAAAATAGATGAATAAAACTGCTTTAAATCAAAGGATGACAGTTATCAATGGCCATTAAAGACCAGCCCCAACCACCTCGTTTTCGCCAAATTAGCAATATTTTGTTATTGCTCTCAAGTTTGTTTTTGCTGGCAAACATCTTTTTACCGAATTTGTTCGGCCCTCAAATTCCGCAAGTACCTTACAGCTTGTTCGTCCATCAAGTGCAAGAACAAGATGTGGCGCGAGCTTCGGTAGGTCAAAATGAAATTCGCTACCAACTTAAAGGCGAAGGCGACAAACCCGGTCAAGTGCTGTCAACTACCCCGATTTTTGACCTGGATCTGCCTAAACTTTTGCAAGAAAAAGGCGTTGAATTTGCGGCAACTCCCCCTTCCAAAAATGGCTGGATCGGCAGTGTTTTAAGCTGGGTAGTTCCACCGCTGATTTTTGTGGCGATTTTTCAATTTTTCATGAACAGGCAGGGCGGTGGGCCGCAGGGTGCGCTGTCGCTGGGCAAAAGCAAAGCTAAGGTCTATGTAGAAGGCGAAGCGGCGAAAATTACTTTTGCCGATGTGGCTGGAGTAGAAGAGGCTAAAACAGAATTAGTCGAAGTTGTTGAATTCCTGAAAACTCCCGACAGATTTACGGCAATAGGTGCGAGAATTCCGAAAGGCGTGCTGTTAGTCGGGCCTCCGGGAACTGGCAAAACTCTGTTAGCAAAAGCAGTGGCTGGTGAAGCTGGCGTGCCGTTTTTTAGTATCTCCGGTTCTGAATTTGTGGAACTGTTTGTAGGTGTCGGTTCTGCAAGAGTTAGAGATTTATTCGAGCAGGCTAAGAAACAGGCTCCTTGTATTATTTTCATTGATGAATTGGACGCGATCGGCAAATCCCGCAGCAGCAACGCTAGCTTTGGGGGGAATGACGAACGCGAACAAACTCTCAATCAACTGTTAACTGAAATGGACGGTTTTGCGGCGGGCAATACTACGGTAATTGTGCTGGCTGCAACTAACCGCCCGGAAAGTTTGGATGCGGCTTTGTTGCGCCCCGGCCGTTTCGATCGCCAAGTTTTGGTCGATCGCCCCGACTTATCTGGCCGCGAAGCAATTTTGAACATTCACGCTCAAAAAGTGAAGTTGGGCCCGGATATTAACTTGAAGGCGATCGCCACTCGCACCCCCGGTTTTTCGGGCGCAGATTTGGCAAATTTGGTGAATGAAGCAGCTTTGTTGGCGGCGCGCAACAAACGCCTAACTGTAGCGCAGGAAGACTTTGCAGAGGCGATCGAACGGATTGTAGCGGGCTTGGAAAAGAAAAGCCGCGTGCTCAATGAAAAGGAGAAAACCATTGTTGCTTATCACGAAGTGGGCCACGCAATGGTGGGTGCTCTGATGACTGGTAATGGCGAAGTTGCCAAAATCTCGATCGTGCCTCGCGGTATGGCGGCTTTGGGTTATACTTTGCAGTTACCGACTGAAGACCGTTTCTTGTTAGATGAGTCGGAATTGCGGGGTCAAATTGCGACTTTGTTGGGCGGGCGATCGGCTGAGGAAGTTGTGTTTGGTAGCATTACTACTGGCGCTTCAAATGATTTGCAAAGGGCGACGGATTTAGCTGAACGGATGGTGACGACTTACGGGATGAGTAAGGTTTTGGGGCCTCTAGCTTACGATCGAGGTCAACAATCAATGTTCCTCAATGACGGTATGGGAAATGCCCGCCGTGCGGTAAGTGCTCAGACTGCTGAGGCGATCGACCAAGAAGTGAAGGAAATTGTCGAAACTGCACATCAGCAAGCTTTGGATATTCTGAAAGCAAATCGGGAATTGTTGGAAACAATTACGCAGAAACTGTTGGAAACTGAGGTGGTGGAAGGTGATGCACTTCGCGAATTCCTCTCTCAAGTGCGGCCTTTAGATAAGGTCGCGGCTTCAGTTAAATAGGGTTTAATCGGACTTACGCATGAGGCCTAGAAACCGGGTTTTTACGAGAATACTCCGCTGTAGGCAGCAGATTCGAGAAAAACCCGGTTTCTTTATTCCCAGCGCATCCCGGACTGTTTAATTCAAGCAGAGGTTAACGCAGATAAACACAGATGATGACAAAATATCATCTGCATTTTTTGGTATTTCTTAGCTCGTAAATTTTCAAGGAGAAGGCTTCGGAGCCGGTGCCCCCCGCAGCATTCCTTCTGTACTGAGGTCTTCATCGATTTCTTCCCAGTGAATGCCATAGCCTCCTCCGCATACTTCCCATTTTGCCCTTTGCTCGGGCGTTGCATTAAACAATCTGGGATACCAAATTAAAGGCACAGTAATGGTTCGTCCATCCATCAAATCAACACTAATTGTTTCTTCTGTAAAATGAATTTCCTTAACTCTCTCGTCCGCTCGAATCGCCAAAATACCCATACCAAGCCTCCAATAGCATTTGTTGATTTTCTTGTACTACCGACTGTATTTTCCGAAGTTCTTTAGCACTAAAACCAAGGTTGTTTGCCAAACTGACTGGCTCCAACCAAAATTTAACTGATGATTTGTCTCTGTCAATGTGGACATGAGGTGGTTCATTCGGTTCATGGCTGTAAAAGTAAAGTCGGTAAGGGCCTACTCGTAAAATAGTTGGCATAATTTCAGGTTATACAACATTTCAAGGCGAATATCTGTAAGTTTTGTATTCTATGATAGCACACTGCGATTTTATATTTTGGTTACAACCCTTTGATATACTGCCTCAATACAGGTGGCAGAGTGTAAAGACTTTCCTGTTTTTCTATCAAGCAGCGCCGCGATAAAGATTGGAGCGCGTTGAGTAAATCCGATGATGATATTTGTCCTTTTTCTAGTAATTTTGCTAGGTTGACTGGCTGGTTTTCTGCCGCCAACAATGACATAACTTGTTTTTCTAGTTCGGAAGTGCGATCGTACTGCTTCTGTAAAACATCTTTCAAATCTTCAGGCAACAATATGGTATCATCTAGTAATAATTCTGTCGCGCTGATTTCCAACTCTTGAATCAGATTCGCCACGCTTTTTAACCATAGGGGGTTGCCTTGGTAGCGGTGAATGAGTGCTTCACTGTTGTCGCTTTCTTCTAACCCATAATTTCTGAGTATTTCCCGTCCGGCTGCGATGTCTAAACCCTTGAGTTGTAAGGTACGAATAAGAGTGTTTTGGCTTTTAATTTGAGTCACTTCTCTGGGTTGTTCCCAACCGATTAGCAGAAAGCAACTTTGATGGGATAATTTTTCTATCTGTTTGAATAAAGAGCGATATTCTTCGCATTTTGGTTTAGATTTTCCTGCCAATTCCCCGCTACAGAAAAGGTTGTGAACGTCATCCAAGACTATTAAACAGCGATGCTTTTGCAAATACTTAACCAGCGGTAAGCGTTTCTGGTTTGTTGCGGATAAATCTAGGTTTTCTGACTGGGAAAAAAGCTGTGTTAGGTTAGATTGAAATGTATCTATGCTGGGGAATTCGTCGAGAGTATACCAAACTGCGTACTCAAACTCGTCTTTAATTTGTTGTACGAGTTGCACTGCTAAGGAGGTTTTGCCGATGCCGCTGATGCCTGTCAGCGCTATGAGGCGGCTGCGTTGTTGTAGAATCCAGGTGGTGAGGGTGTCGAGTTCGGGGGTGCGATCGTAGAAATCGCCCAACTCTGGCATTTCGCTTAAATCTTGATGTAGAGTTTTAGTTTGTTTTGAGTTAGATGTTTCTGGATTGGGTGGGCGTGAGTTTGGTATATTGGGCGGGTGTCTACTTTCTCCACAGATGTTGAAATTACCGATGGCTACAACGTCTTGTGCAAAGTTTGAAGAATTAGAGACTTGGAACCTCTCCATTGTGGAGCAAAAATTTGTTTTACTGACATCTTCCCCTAACTCCTCTGAAAGTATCTGCCATAATTCCGATCCGATTTCCCTGATGCGACTTTCAGAACAGTCAAAGTCTTTCGCTATTTCTTTGTATGTCTCGCGTTGTAGAGTTCCCCGCAGTACCGCTGCTTGTAAATCGTCAAGGTGGTGACCCGTTTTAGCAAATACTATATCATCAGCGAATTTTAACATTTCTTTAAGATTCATCTGGGTGCGAGATGCGAGAGCTTTGTGTATTGTAGCTCACATTTTCCAGCGTTTTAGCACATTTTCGTACATTTGCGTACAAAACCAGATTAAAGAAAGTAAAATTCGGAGAAAATTGTCGGCAAAATTGAACGTTTTTTAACTAGACAAAGCTTTTATTTTTAAGGATCATGGAAAAAGCATTAAAGGGTAAATTGAGGGATTAAACGCTTGGCGTTTTATACCCTGTAATGCTCTGTTAGACCGCAGTTGCGTTCTAATTAATAAGCTGTAGCGCCTCTAAGTTGTATAAATAGGGCGGCCAAGAGACCCGCTCCACAAGAGTTTTACAAATTGCGATTATTCAAATTAGATGCGGCACAGCTTACTTAGACCGTAACCACTAAAATAAGGAGTAAATAATGTCGGGTAAAAGCAAAAGCCGCAAGAGCATCCTTAGTGCTATTGAGTCACTTAAGCAACGCATTGCAGAGCATGATCGCAAAATTGCAAATGCTCATGAAATTCAAGATCGCTACCATGTCGAACATTGGCGTAAGGAGATTGCGGAGTTTAAGATACAAGTGAGTAAACTACAGCAAGAGGCAAGACTTGCCACAGATGATTGAAGTGCGATCGCCCTTAATTGTAGGTTGGGTTGACGCAAGGAAACCCAATATTTTGAACAAATACAATCTTTCAGATGGAAAAAGTGAATTAATGTCAGAAGAAAACCTCCAATTACTACTAGAGTCGGCAAAGAAGCTGCTCCGCGAAGCAGAAGATACGGGGCGAAGCTGTCCAGAATCAGCGCAATCAGCCGCCTTGACTGCTATTGGTAAGGCGCTTGTCGTAACGGCTTATCAGCTTTCTACCATTGCTGAACAGCTTGCCGCCACTAATCAACATCTTAGGAACGACTAAATGTTAGGGCGATCGCCCTTACTGGTAGGTTGGGTTGACGCTCGTGTTACCCAACCTTTTTTTACTCACAATCTTATCTATTTCGACTAATCTAATGCGATGTTGGCACGGAGGGCGATCGCCCAATCACGCATAAATATCGATCGCCCTCGATCTAATCCCCAGCCAACAAACCCGACATATTCAGCACTTTTTCTGACCAAATCCTGCCCTCTTCTCCTACTCTCATTCGTTGTTCCGCATCCTCCCAAATTCCTGGCCAAGAATATTGCCAGCAAGCTAACTGAATCTGCAACTCAACTAACTCAGCAGCTATTTCTATTTCTGCATCTTGAGCCGTCCATTCAATAAACAGCTTACTTTCTTGCAGCAAACTTTCAATTATTTCGCCATTTGCTGCATTTTGACAGCGAGATTTAATTCGTGCCAAATTCGATGCTAAATTTCCCAAACGAATGGGTAGTTCGTCTCGCAAATAGCGTTCCTTTAAACTATTCCAATCTCTCATAATCCTCCTAGTAACTGTTGAACGATATGAGCAACTTGTTGTCGAATCATCGGATCTTGAATTTTCATCGAACGATTGTTCTGACGGGGACGGATATTGATTAGAGATTCATAGCCTACCTCTTGTGTCAGCGGATACCAATCTGCTCCCCAAATATCTACCTGCTTACTCCCATTTTCTAGCAACACAGCTTCGCAATCAGCGTGAAGTTCTCCACCACCCGCCAAAATTCCCCGTTCGATTTTGGCAGATTGACGACAGCAAGATCCTCGGAGATATTGAAGCTGTGCAAGATAGTCCAACTCATGTCAGTATTTTGCCAAGCGCTACAATGCTTTTAGAGAAATATGAAGCAGCCCTGGCCCAGACACAGAGCGAATGGGAGAAAGTTTGATAGTTTAATTTAGTCAACGGGAGAACAGCAATGGCATGGGTGTTTAGCTTATCGGCTGAATGTGGCACAAAGCAATCTGAAGCACAGCAATTTGCTCAATATTTCAATGAAATTTCCTGGGTCATCTCAAACGGTAGACATTCCCAATGTCGGGCAGAAAGTTTTCAGGACATAGAAGAAAATTGGTGGTGTCGAGTTTGTCCAAGTGGCATCAGTGAGATTGGAATTGACACTCCAGAAAGTGCTTATTTAATGACGGAAATAGGTATATTTATGTATCAGAGTTTGCGGTTTGCTCCACCGTTTCGGTATGCTTTAGTTGGTATGGAAGTAGATGAGTTTAGAACCTACAGCGAATTGATTGAAGAGCCTGCCTTGGTTTTTCCTGGATTGGTTTTAGCTGAAGCTGTTTGGCAAGCAACGGGAGCATCTTCGGTTTTTCGATCTTTCTGTCTCGGATATGTTTGGAAGCCCTATGAAGGTGAAGTTTATAGACCACTACTAGCATCACCGGACTTAAAGAACAAGCTTGATGAATTGCTGAGCGTGGGGTAAATCCTTTTAGTGGAGACATCGCCCCCTGCCTATCTAATTTACACCCAACAAACCCAATCAACGCAGTAGTTTTTCCGATCGCACCCTCAAATTTTTAGGCGGTTTTACTGGCCTTCTTCTTTTTTCGATAGCGCGATTCTGCTATTGTTTGTTTGGTAAACTCTATTTCCTCAAAATCGACCTGCATCACAGCCGTCTTAAACTCCAGACCCAAAACACAGCTAATTTCAAGGAGTTCCATATAACTAGCACCTTGATAATCTTTCTTCTCGTGTTCCTTAAGGCGTTCAGGGTCCATATCCAACCTTTCTGCTAGTTCTTCCACGCTGATTTTTGCTGCCATTCGAGCTTTAATTAAAGCATCTGATAGTTTATTGAAATTCTCAACTACAACTTCGATCGGCTTACTCTTGTCCCACGCCATCAATCGTTCATATTCTGCTATTTCTTCGTGCAACTGATCCAAATGGCGCTGAATCGAACCTCTACCAGCATCCCATTTAAGGAAGTCCTTTCTTTTTGCTTCTTCATCCCGCTCCATTGCTGCTAGAGTTTTGTTGAATTTTTGCACCCAATCTTTGCTGACTTCATACTGAAATTCATTTTTAATCACGGTTCCCACCTCATTAAATCGAGCGCTATAATTCCTTTCTTGTTTTGCCCTCTGTCGCTTTGAAAAAATTCAAAGGAATTTTCTCCGTAATTGCCTACAGGTTCGTCTGAGGGAAAAATCTCTCCTCGATACTTAGCTTTTTGGGCATTTCGATCCTGATGATTGAACAATCTAGGAGCATTGATTCTCAGATACTCCCTGTCTACAGTTTCTCTATCGTAACAAGCATCAAAATCATTAGGTTTGTCTTTGCTGGTAACAAAACTACCATCAATATAGATAGTTCTAGCACCTGCCGCTTTTAACTGAGTCATTGCCAGTTTCAACCCCTTTATCATGTTTTTTCTGGGAACAGTCGTACCAAATCTTTCCTCAAACTCCTCCCATTCGCACCAATGAACTCCCCGTGGTAGATTGCCGTTTTCATCGAATTCTGGAATCACTTACTCACACCCGCGCCGCAAATTAGTTGTGCGAGTCGATCGTACCACAGCTATCATTATAAACATACAGAAACCCGGCTGCTTCAAAACACCGGGTTTCTAAATATTGTTTCTGCATTTTCGACTGATTAACTTCCGCTGACGTAAGCCATCACTGGAGAACCTTGCTGCTGCTGCGCGATTTCCAAAAGGCGCTGAATCCGATCCTCTGTCGGCGGGTGAGTGCGGAAAAGAGACTGCAAACCTTTAGTCGAAAAAGGATTCACAATCAGCAGCGGCGACATCGCAGGATTGCCGTGCATCGGAATTTCATGACCGATTTTCTCCAATTTTTGCAGCGCGTTTGCTAAACCGATGGGGTTATTGGTAATTTCCACCGCACCGCTGTCTGCTGCAAATTCCCTCGTCCGAGAAATTGCCATTTGAATTACGGTTGCTGATAGCGGTGCTAAAATGATTAAAAACAGCAACCCAAACGGATTCGGGCCTTGTCTGCTATCCCGCGTAACGGGGCCGTAAAGCGCTCCAAAAGTCAGAATTCGCCCGACAAAGGTAATCGCGCCGGCAATTGTTCCTGCAACTGCTTGAGTCAAAGTGTCGCGGTTGCGAATGTGCGTGAGTTCGTGCGCTATAACGCCTTCCAATTCTTCGCGGGAAAGCAGATTCATGATGCCTTCAGTAACTGCTATTGTCGCGTGTTCCGGGTCTCTTCCTGTGGCGAATGCGTTGGGAGATTGAGTGGGAACTACAAAGATTTTAGGTACGGGAATTTCGGCTTTTTCACTCAGCGATGCTACCATATCGTAGATTTCTGGTGCTTCGCTGCGGGCGATCGGGCGAGCGCGGTAAGCCATTAAAGCGGCCGTGTCGGAATAGTACCAAGAGCTAAAACTTGAGAAGGCTGCTAGGGCTAAACCGATGTAAAGTCCTTGCTCGTTGCCGATTAAGTAATAACTTCCTAAAACTAGAAGGCCGCTTAAGAGTCCTAAGAGAGCTGCAGTCCTGAGTTGATTTGTTCCTAGCATGGCGGGTTGAGGGCGATCGATATTTTGATATTTTTGAGCTTGTTATTAGATTTTCATACTTGGGGGCGGGATCGTATCTATCTGCCGAAGTAACTTGAGCGACAAATGGTAGTATTTACTGCAGATAATTTCTCATTCATGTGCGTTGTTAAGTTTATTCCTACCTACTTACTATTTTGCTATCTAAAATCTAAAATCTAAAATCTAAAATCTAAAATCTAACGCGATCGCGTCTCTATCTGCCGAAATAACTGCTGCCGCCAATAGTAGTATTTCACCTTTTCAGTCAGAAACACGGAATGCCTCGGGAGACTCTCTCGCCTGCTCTCAACAGGCCGCATAGCCACAGGATATGACATTTCCAGCCAGAACCTGCAAACCAGATTAAAAACAAAATAAACGCAGACAATCTTAAATCCATCTGCGTTTATCTGCGTTCATCTGCGGTTGAATTCTCGAACCCTAAACCGCTTGCACTTGCTTTTCCTCAACAGAAACAGGTTCTTGATATACAGTTTGAGACTCCGACGCCAAAAACTCAGCCAATTGAGCTTCGATTTCATCCCGCACAATCTGGCGGTATTCGAGGAAATGCTCGTTGTGAGCACAGACTGTCAAATAATGGTCCCAAACCGCAGGATTGCGTCTGAGAATGCTGAACAAATGATGCCAGAACTTCCACCGAGTTTTGCGCTTGACTCCCTGACGCCACACCACAGTTAACAGTGCTCGCAAGTCTATCCAACTGGGAACTCGAGCAGGTATATTTGCTGTAGGTGCACCTAACATTAAGAAATGGCGATAAGTCCGGTCTAAATATTTCTCAGCATCGTACACTTCGCAGAATGCCTCGACATATTCGCGGGCAATATCTTCGAGAGGCCGCGTCGGGATAAAGTTCATCAAGGTAGTCTGGTTGAGGTTGCCAGATTTGTCGCGCAACCGCCCTTCTTTTGCTAGTCTGTGGGACAATGCAGTGTGCGGCAAAGCTTGCAGCATTCCAAAGGTTGTGCTCGGAATGGCTGCTGCTTCGGCAAACTTGACAATCCGCTGACCGGCACCGGGTTTTTCGCCGTCAAATCCGATGATAAATCCGGCCATTACTCGCAAACCGGATTTGGCAATTAATTCTACGGATTCGATCAGGGAATTTCGGGTATTTTGGAATTTTTTCGTCATTTGCAGGCTTTCTTCATCGGGAGTTTCAATCCCAAGAAACACTGCATTGAAATTGCAAGCAACCATCATGTCCATCAATTCTTGGTCTTGGGCTAAATCGATGGATGCTTCTGTGTTGAAGGTAAAGGGGAATTTGTGTTCTTCTTGCCAGACTTTTAAGTCTTTTAGCAACAGTTTGACGCTGCGTTTGTTGCCGATAAAGTTGTCGTCTACCATGAACACGCCGCGCCGCCAGCCCAAGTTGTAGAGACAGTCTAATTCGGCTATCAATTGTTGGGGGGTTTTGGTGCGGGGTTTGCGGCCGTAGAGGACGATGATATCGCAGAATTCGCACTGGAAAGGACAGCCTCGGGAAAATTGAATTGACATTGAGTCGTAGGCGTCTAATTCCAGCAAATCGAAGCGGGGAACTGGGGTTGTGGTAACATCGGGTTTTACGCCGTCCGATCGATACATTCCGCTTTTTTCGCCGCGCCCTATTGCTTCGACAAACATCGGCAAGGTGATTTCGCCTTCGTCGAGAATCAGGTAATCTATGCCCGCTGCTTGAGGTTCTTCGGGTACGGATGTCGGGTAAGGGCCGCCGCAAGCTACGGATTTACCGCGCCGTTTTGCTTCGCGAATTATGGCTAGCAAATCTTCTTTTTGGACAATCATTGCGGAGAGAATAACGAGCTCTGCCCATTCCCATTCTGCTTCGGTGATTTGTCTGATGTTGCGATCGACTAACTTAAATTCCCATTCTTGGGGTAAAATAGCTGCTACCGTTACTAAACCCAGCGGTGGCAGCAGCACTTTACGATCGACTAATTCTAGGATTTTCTCGTAAGACCAAAATGTTTTCGGAAACAGCGGGTAAACTAAAAGAACTCGCATTATATGTTAAACCTCACCAAAAAACTGGGTCTGAAGCCCCGTCCTTATAGGACGGCTTTACATTGAATTAAATCCCCTTTCGGGGTCGGAGAGGGAATTTAATGCAACCTCTCCGATTTTTGGGGAATGGTTGCCCCAAACTCCCATTTCTGGGGTAAAGTTAGCTTCGACAAAGTTATAAAGGCTTGTTAGGCTAGCAGCACTGTCTCAGTGACCTTAAGACTGTTTAACCACTAGCGACAGAGCAAGGGACTAGCTTCGCATCCCAGGGTGTCGTGACCTAAATAACGTAGCTATTTAAAGCTTAGTCTGGTCAGAATGGCCTGTTAGATTTCTCTTTCAAGCCTCACGCCTTTAGGCTGAGGTTTCTGACATCAGTAAACAACTTGTGATCGGGCTGGCGGGGCGTGAGAGTTCGATCGACTCTCAAGACTTCATGTTAAGGCTAAAATTACGATCTTGCACTCGATCGAATATCTGGCGAGGGGTGACACCCCCTAAGACAAACAAATGGAGTGCAATTTTTAGCTTGCAGTTCCCTGTTAAAGTTTGCAAATGCTGATATCTTATCGTATTTGACCGTTAATTGACGATAATCCGATTTGAAAAGTGTAGGAATCTGGCCAAAAAGAATTTGAAACACTAGACTTGAATAGCATAAAGAATTAGGGACGGGCTAGAAGCCCATCCCACAAATTGTTTTTCTTGTGGGATGGGATTTGAGAAGCGCAAAAATAATTAGGGACGGGCTAGAAGCCCATCCCACAATCTTTCTTGTGGGATGGGCTTCTAGCCCGTCCGATTATTGGTGCGGAGTGTACGCGCTACTTTGTATTTTTATCTGAAATCCCGCTAGTTTTTAACATATCAGCAACTGTGCCGCAGTAACTCGGCATTCCTATGCTTTCGGGATTCACAAGATTTTGATAGGTAAAATGGCGGTAGCTGATGCAAAATCTATCCCAAGCAGCCACTTGAATTCGGAACAGCCAAATAAAGAAATCGGCCAGCCAAGGTGACAGAGTTATCCGAAAAAATATCTTTTTATTCAAATACTCGCAAGCTTGTTCTACCACTTCGTTAGCTGTAATCGCCGGATTTCCTAGCACAAAATGTCGCGGTTCATCGGAAGCGGGCGGATGTTCAACTAAATAATTAACTACTTTAGCAATATCTGCGCCGTGGATGAAGTGAAAACTGCCATCTGCCTTAAACCAGCGAATCAAACCAATCCATTTTGCGACAAGTGGCAGGCCAGATGACAAGTGAGAGACTGGTTTTTCTGCGTCTCCTCCCAATACTAATGTCGGGTAAAGTGCCGTAATCGGAGGCACATTTGTCAAAGCAGACAAATGCACCATGCAGTTGTATTTTGAGCTAATATAATCTGTCCCCAGTTCCCCGGCTTCTTTGAGCAAATTGTTGTCTCGACCGAGAATGCTGGCCGTTGAAAAATAAATTACTTGCTGGCAAGTCTGTGGCGAAAGTAGTTGAATTAGCTGGAGAGTTTTCGTTACGTTAACGTCAAAAACTTCTTGAGTTCCTCCCCAAGCAGTAGCGGCTACAATTGCTACATTTATTGTTTGAAGAAGTTCGGCAAATTGCTCGATATCTCGCATATCGCCTTGTAATACATGGATGCCGGGGCGGGCTTTCCAGTCAAATTTTAATTTTTCGGGGTTGCGAACTAAGAGGTAAAGTTCGTGGTTTGTTTCTTGAATCAAAGTTTCGGCCATGTAGTGACCGATACAGCCACTTGCACCCGTTATGAAAATTTTTTTGGCGTTCATTTTGCAGAAGGGGAAGGGGGGGACGGCAAGGGGGAGAATTGGGCTGTTTCATTCTCCTGCAATCCGCCAGGGGTTGAAACCCCTGGCGTCGGGCAAAAGTCGGTTGAAACTGAGATGTTGCACCATTCTCAATTAGTCTTTTATGAACAGACAAGATGCCTGTTCCACAAAAGAGTGAATTTTCTTGTGGAACAGGCATCTTGCCTGTTGCTGACAATGGTGCAAGATGTGAGTTGAAACCGACTGAAGAGCACCATTGTTAATAAAGGGCTTTTTTGTGGCTGGGGGCGGGTTTATTTAACCTGTCTGCACTCCTTAAAGCTATTGGTGAACCCGCCCCTACGGGATGTTTTATTCGCAAGGGTTATCTTTAGTGAGTTAAAACCGACTGAAATGTTAATCTTTAGTCCTCATAGCGAGGACTTTAGCTATGAGACAGGGGTTTCAACCCCTGTCGGATTGTCGGACTCAAGCAGCAACTGCAAGCAATTTGTCGGCTTGTTTTGCGGTTTCAAAGAAGAAACGCACGTTATCTTCGGGAGTTCCCGGTAAGACGCCGTGTCCCAAGTTGAGGATGTGTCCGCGATGACCGGCTTTGCGAATTGTATCAAGAATTCGATCGCGAATAAACGGTTGAGAACCAAACAACACGCCCGGATCGAGATTTCCTTGAACGTTCATATTCGGGCCCAAACGTCGCCGCGCGTCGGCCATATCCACTGTCCAATCGACGCTGATGATATCCGCGCCGGATGTTGTCATGCGTTCGAGGAGGCCGGCGCTACCGGTGACTAACAGAATTAACGGGGTGTCGGGATGGGTTTTTTTGACTTGCTCGAATACTTGTTTCTGGTAAGGTAGGGCGAAGGTGTCGTAGTCTTGCGGGGACAGTTGGCCGGCCCAGGAGTCGAACATCTGCACGACTTGGGCGCCGCAGTCGATTTGATAGCGCACGTAAACGGCGATCGCATCGGCGAATTTCGACAGCAACTGATGCAGTAAAGTTGGATCGGAAAATGCCATGTTTTTGATAATTGCATAATCCTTAGAACCTTTGCCCTCAACCGCATAGGCCGCCAGCGTCCACGGCGCGCCCACAAAACCGAGCACGGTGGATTTGTTGCCGACTTCCTCGCGCAGGGATTTCAGGATTGTTTTGATAAACGGCAAGCTTTCTTCCGGGTTCAGCGGTTGCAGCGCGTCGATTTGCTGCTGAGTGCGGATGGGTGCGTGGATAATCGGGCCTTTACCTTCGGCGATGTCCATGTCGATGCCCAAACCGGGCATGGGTGTGACAATATCGGAAAACAGAATTACGCCGTCGGGTTGAAACGCGCGCCACGGCTGAAGGGAAACTTCGATGGCCACTTCGGGAATTTCGGAACGTTCGCGAAATGAGGGATACTTTTCTCGCAAATCTCGATAGGCTTTCATGTAGCGACCGGCTTGGCGCATCATCCACACGGGCGGGCGGTCTAGGGTTTCGCCGCGGGCTGCCCGCAACAACAAGGGAACTTCATTTAATGCCGACATTTTAACTTTTCTCTACCTTAGATATTTCAATGCCTTTGGTAGCTTACCACTGTGCGATCGTCCTTTTTGACAAAATCGTTGTGTGTACAAATGTGTATTTTGCGATCGCGAAAGAAACTGAGACAATGGCTAGAACTCGAATCTAATGCTGGACGCAGGGGTGGTCAGAAACCGGGTTTTTTGCGAAGATGATGCGTTGTGACTCGTAGATTAGCTGAAAAACCCGGTTTCTTTGGGCTTGTTTCAATTGCGATCGAACTCTGGCAGTTTGCGAGGCTTAGGGAAAATCTTTTAAACGACGCTGTTTCGTTCTAACCCTCGCAGCTTTGCTGGGCAATGGTTTCAGCGATTGACTCGGCGGGCTTCAAGGAGTTTTGGCGGATAATTTTGGGCACCCTCGCAAATCTCCCCACTCGCGCTTGGAAACTAATTGAATGGAAACTTGACAATAAAAATCATAGGAATATCATTAAATTATACGAACTTAAACAGTAAATAAAGATGTTTGATTGGATTGTCAAAACCGTAGCGGATGCTTCAGGGGTAACTAGCCAGATAAAAGTAGCTGAACGGGCAAGATTGAATCAGACTAATGCTTTTGATATGGGGCCCAAAAACTACCAGAGGTGCTTATATGATTTAGGTTTAGGTGGGAAGTATCATGAGCTTGAATATAATGAAAACGGAAGCCTTAAATATCAATAGTATCCATTATTTTTGAATCTGAATTAATAGCCTCAGAAATTTTAGCAGGTAAGCAGCAACTGATTCACGAATACAAAATTACATCTAAAATACCAAGATTTGTAGGGGCGGGTTCACCCAAATCTACAATGAAATCGACGAACTCCAAAACCCGCCCCCCAAAACCCGCCCCCACCCATCGCAGAACTCCAAAAACTTGTTCCTAATCGGAGTTGGTAGGTTGGGTGGGGGCGGGTTTATAGATATTGTTGATGTGAATTAGGGATTGTTGGGGAACCCGCCCCTACAATTTATTGGGAAATATTCTGGTTTTTTCCGCTTACCTCGTCACGCACACTCCGCCCACCACTACCCGACATTGATCGCGGCCCGCATCGAATCTACTATCATTCCGCCTCGCCGAGTCTAAATTTCTAGTCCGCGAATTGTAGTAATAATCTCCCGCCGGAAAGTTTCTAGTCGGGACAGCGCAGTAAGTTGAATCTTGATTGCCATCGTCAAACCTTACTCTCACCATAGAACGTCTCTCGCGACAATCAACAGGCCGCAAGCCAAAATCATCTTCCAGAAGCTGCGATCTGTCATATTGACCGTCATATCGATCGTCATCTCGCCTCGTGTACCAATCGTCCCGCGAATTGCGAGATCGTCTGTCGCCCCCATCAATTCCCGCAACTTCCAGCGTGTAGTTACCGCCTCTGGAAGCATCTTTTGCTAATACTAAAAGCTTGTAATCACCACTACGGGGAATTTGATAATTAAAAGAACGGTCTTGCGTAAAAGCGACTTGTTTGTTATTCCCATAAAACAGCACCATGACGGGAGTAAAACCGCGGCTTCTATCTGTATCTAAAAACACTTCAATGTTGTCGCCTTCCCTGGCGCTGAATGTGTATTCTTGACCGCGCAATTCTTCCGTCGGAGAGCCCGGAACCCACATATTCCGAAAACGGTAGATGGGGGAAGTGCGGCGAATTACTCCGGCAACGCGATCGTTATTCCGTATCTGTTCGCCAACAGCACTTGAGGAAATCCCCGTAAGTGCCAATCCTGCAACTAGCACAGCGGCAGCAATACTGTTTAACAAGTTGTGAGTTCTCATATCAACCTCTCGAAAATTTTAAAATCTTTTTGCTTTCTTGGCGCCGACATTTGCATACACAATCCATTTTAAATGTAATTTCTGCCAACCGTGTCAACCTCACCTAACGGGATTATTTAGCGGGTGCAAAATCTCAAGCTAAAGTTATAGACGTTGATGCCTAATCTAAAGTTGCGATTTATCGCCGCAAATCAGCAATCCCGATTCGGCATCGAGACAAGCCCTAATTCCCATCGGTAAAGCAGCGTTAACGCCGTCGTGCCCGAAGGGCAAATCCGAGACAATGGGAATATTCAAGTCCCCCAGCCGATCGCGCAAAACCTCTTCAATGCTAAAACTGGGAATACTCGGGTCAATCTCGCAGCGGCTGAAGCGCCCCAAAGCAATGCCCCGCACCCCAGCGAAAGCCCCCGCCATCCGCCACAAAGTCAACATTCGATCGACCCTGTAAGGAGCCTCGGAAACATCCTCAAATGCGAGAATAACCCCATTCAAATCCGGTTGATACGGGGTTCCGAGCAAATGAGAAGCCACCGTCAGATTCGCAGGAAACAGCCGCCCGGTGGCTTGTCCGCTGCCCCATCCTTTACCTTGCAAAGATTGTAAGGGACGACCTTCTATGCAGTCAAAAAGTCGATCGACAGACCAATCCGGTTCATCCGCCAAAGTTGTCAGCATCGGCCCGTGAACGCCCCAAATCCCTAACTTAGCCTGATTCCACAGCAAAGCAGTAATGTCGGAAAAACCGATTAACCATTTCGGCGAATGGGAATCGGCAGTTGGAAATTGGGAGTTTTCCGCCTTTCCCACATTTCCTTTTTCCAAAAGCCGAGTGCTGCCGAAACCGCCTCGAACACAGAGAATACCGCGACAATCCGGGTCATTGAGGGCATCTGCTAGCTGTCGGACGCGGTTTTCGTCGGAACCTGCCAAATAGCCCCAGCGATCGTCAAAACCCGGTGTTAATTCAACTCGATAGCCGCGAGATTTCCAAATTTCTACACCCTTTTCAAAGTTGGTTGATTCTCGCAAAGTGCCGCTAGGAGCAATTACTCTGAGCAAATCTCCTGGTTGCAGAAATTTTATGTTAGTCATTTGTTATTAGTTATTTGTTATTTGTTATATCGTGTTTGGTGAATCGAGCATAATTCCGTAGGGGCGGGTTTTACAGACAATTTCTGACTGAAACAGACCATCTCTAAAACCCGCCCCCACCCATAAATACAAACCTACCTTTTCGGATTCGGTGAATCATCGTAATTCCGTAGATACTGTCTTGACCTGTCAAGGGGTAGCGAGTAAATAATTGGGCTCAAAAGGCTTTTGGGACTTTAAAATACCAAAAGCCAAATGCACCAACTTCCGCATCAAAGCACCAATTACCTGCATTTTGACCTTTCCGCGACCCAATAATCGGTCACTCATCGCCTTGAGTAACGGATTGCGGGGCATCGCCACTACCGCAGGCAGATACAATGCCTTTCGCAGTCTGACATTGCCGGTACAAGACAAACGAGTCTTGCCTTTAACCGAAGTCCCAGAACAGCGTTCACAGGGTGTTAAACCCGCATAAGCCGCTAATTGACGGGCATTGTTGTAGTCGGAAACATCACGAATTTCAGCTAATAATACGGATGCTGTTTGTTCACCAATTCCAGGAATTGAGGTCAAGAGCTCACGTTGTTGCTTTAAATGTGGATGTTGGTCAAAATGGTCACTAATCAGTTTTTTTATCAGTTGCTGTTGCTCTTTGAGATACTCCAAGTGTGCCAGTGTAAGACCAGCAACAGTTGGCGTAGCTGTTTCTAGGCGGTTCTGCTCTTGAGTAGCCATTTCTGTGACTGATTCGAGCCGTCTCAACAGGGCTTGTAATTCTTTGACTTCGGGTGCAGTTGGTTTCCATAATGATGGTTTCATCGTCGCACAAAAACGAGCAATCAGTGCCGCATCTACGGAGTCAGTTTTAGTTTGTAGGAGTTCGCTTTTAGCAAATCCTTTAATACGAGCTGGATTGACGATACTAACCTGAAAGCCAGCTCCATAGAGAAATTCAGCTAAAGCTTCGACCTAATTGCTAGTAGCTTCCATGCAAGCATGGAGTTGGACTACACCTTGTTGTTGAAGCCAGTTATGTAAACTCTCAAACCCTTGAATATTGTTCGTAAAGTTTCTAGGTTTAGTTGCACGACTTTGTTTTAGTAATGAGACATGAAAGTCTCTTTTACTGATGTCTATACCGTATACTGTTGATGTCATTGTTTGCTCCTGATATACTCCGATTTATGAAAGAACCGACAGGCAATTGAATACTAACGAGAGTCAATGCAGGCTTTCCCGGCGATGCCGAGAGCCTAAGATACTGCCTGTGTTTGTGTGCGCCTGTCATCAGTAATGTCCGCTTATCTACGCAACAGACTTATTCCGTCTAAGGGGCGGGCCAACTTCACCGATTTCTGATGTCCTTGAACAACACTTTCTACTGTTACAGAACCATTTGCACGAAACTTTCCTTGTTTCTTTAGATTCGCCCACTTGTCGGCTCGATCGCCCACTTGTCGGCTCGATCGCCCACTTGTCGGCTCGATCGCCCACTTGTCGGCTCGATCGAATCAATGACGTGGCAATCGCCTGACTCACTCTTTTAAGATACAAGGGGCGGGTTAACCGATCGATTATGCCACCCACAGATAACCTTGATAAACCCGCCCCCACCCAATCAACAACCCCGATCGACAATCCCCACCCAACCGTAAAATTAAATAAAATAAAATTCAATTATCATTAAAATATGTCATCACTAATCTTAACCCGAATCTTCCTCACAGCCGCAGCCGTATTCGGAGGTTTATCCGTTGCAGGCGGTGCTTTCGCCTCCCACGCTTTGAAAAATCAATTGAGCGATCGAGCTTTAGCAATTTTTGAGACCGGCGCCCGATATCAAATGTATCACGCCCTGGCTCTATTACTCGTCGCCTTACTCTTGAGCCGCGCCCAAGAGTCTCAAGCCTTCTTTGCAGTGGCTGGATGGGCTTTTATTGCCGGCACTATCATCTTTTCAGGCAGTTTGTACGCCCTGAGTTTGAGCGACATCAAATGGCTGGGTGCAATTACGCCCCTGGGGGGAGTTGCTTTTATTGTCGGTTGGGGATGTTTGGCAGTCGCAGCTTTTAGTTTTAAATAGGCAACTGGTAAATTTTGAAGCAATTACCAATTAGCAATTACCTAATTATCAAAGACATCGCTGGAAAACATCTCAGTCAAAGTACGCAAGTAAGGTATAAATACCGTTAAATCTTCAGCAGGAAGCCGCTCGCATATTTCCCAAAACAAAATCAGCAGCATATCCTGCACTAACTCCCAACTTACATGAAGTTTCGGGTACAACATCACGCAAATTGGAAACAATTCTTGCTGTACCGGGCGAATGCTACCTTCCAAAACGCACCAGCACAAATAGCTTTGAAAAATCTCGACATCCCGGATACCAGAAATTTTTACCTCGCGATCGCTCAAATACCCGCTGCTGCTGCGGTATCCTTGATGCTGGGCACTAGCTCGATCGTACACTGCACTAGCAATCTGAGTCGTGTGCTGCAACAAATGCTGCACGGCTAATAGAGCTCTTGAATTCGGGGGCTGATTCGCCGCAGCCTCGTTAATTTCTCCGTAGGGAATGTGCAGATAGTCGTCTACAACTTTTAAGTAGGGCGCAAATTCTGCTCTCTCTGATTCCGAAAGACATCCTAACAAGATTTTGCTAGTGTATTGAAACTCCATTGTCACAAATCCCAGCACTAACGGATCTGTCTTTGAGTATTTTCGCCTCACTTTGATAATATCTTTTCCCACCAGCACTGACAAGCGGAAAACAGGTTCTCTATCCGCATAAGCGTCTATTGCTTTTCGATATAAGGTGCGAGAATCGGCCGCCATTTCTAAAGAATTAATTAAACTTGGATCGATCGCGTGGCGCTCTATTTGTGTCTCTAAAAGAGCTTCTACTCTACTCCAAGCTATCTTGCTGGCTAATTTCAGGGTATCTGTCAATTTGTCAACTATTGGGCTTCTATTTCCCTCAAAATTAGTTAAATCTAGGCTTGGGAGAATTTGGCGTGGCGCTTGGTTCTCTCTTGTCGCCACTGTACTGTAATATTTTTTGGCCCAGCTAACTGCGAAGGAAGAAACGCTGACACATTTAGTTTTTGGGAGTTGGTCATTGTCCAGTTCGGTAATACA
Source organism: Microcoleus sp. M2_D5 (assembly GCF_036701935.1). Taxonomy (NCBI): domain Bacteria; kingdom Bacillati; phylum Cyanobacteriota; class Cyanophyceae; order Oscillatoriales; family Microcoleaceae; genus Microcoleus; species Microcoleus sp. M2_D5. Next base: position 21,970 of record NZ_JAUBRP010000069.1, read on the forward strand.
TTGAGACGCCTGACTTGCGCCCTGTTGAAGTTGGTCGGCTGCTGGTAAAGATTTTGAAGATATTGGTGAAATACCCGTCACGCTAAACCTCGTTTTTTTATTAAGTCGCACTCGATATCTTCCCCTAATTTTTAACGTTGTTAACTACAATTTTCTGCATTTGTACGCTGACAGTCATCAGCCATTACGCTTAAAGCTATAAGCCATTTGGCTCGACAGCCTGCATCTTGTTATAAACTGCACCTTAATAACATTATTGATTGTGCGCTCGATCACCATCACCCTGTGATCGCGACAGTTATTTATTTTTTTGACCTATAAAGAGGACGGGAAATAAATTTAATTTGTCTTAAAATCTGATAATTAAAGTCAAATCTGCCTCTTAACAACTGCTGCTTGAAATACTTTATCTTTCTTTTGGAGCGCTTTTGTCGATCGCCCTAATCTATTAAATAAGCTAAGCTACAGCACGCTCTAAGGGTGACTTTTGTTAATTTATTTCTATAGCTGAATTAGAAATGTATTGTGAGTCGGGCGATTGTTAGGAAATTCTAACAAATTTAAGTATCGGCTTTTCTAAATAAAAAATTAAATTTAAGATTAAGCTGTTCTGCATCTAAATCGTATTTTTTGTGCGGGCTTTCTGGCCCACTCCACAATAACTTTATCAAATTTTAGTTCACAGTTTAAATGTGCAACAGCTTAGGATGAGATTTATGTGCATTTCGTTAAGGCTATTGCCAGGGCGGTTTTTTGCGATCGGTTTTTTAGCTTCCTCTATCGCCCGCAATTGATCGTCGTCCATTCGATCGGCCACCTACCCTTCAAAAGCAGAATTAGCGAGTGACTCGCCCGGTAGCGGCCACATTTTGCCAAATCCGGCGGCTTCGAGTCCTCTATCGGAGGCCCAAGCCTGTCCCTACAACGATAGGATTAGGCTGATGCGGGCCCCACGGGCGATCGATCCTCACAAACAGCACGGCCAGTACGTCTTTAAGGCTATGGCTTCGGGTAGGATTAGTAGGACGAGAGGAAGTGGATAAAATGAGCGCTAGCAGCAATTCAACAGAAATTAAGTTCGGAACCGATGGGTGGCGGGGACTGATTGCCCATGACTTTACTTTTGCCAACGTGCGAAAAGTCACCAGGGCGATCGCCAGTTACCTAGAAACCGCTTACACCAAAGACCGCCCAGTTCTAGTCTCCTACGATACCCGCTTTCTGGCAGACGAGTTCGCCCGCACCTCGGCGGAAGTATTGGCAGATTTGGGATGGACGGTGAAAGTGGTCGATCGAGATTGCCCCACACCAGTCATCGCCTACAGCGCCAAGCATCTCAACTCAGCAGGAGCCCTGATGTTCACGGCTTCGCACAATCCCGCACCTTACTGCGGCATCAAATACATCCCCGACTACGCGGGCCCGGCTACCCCGGAAATTACCGATACAATTGTGGCCAATATTGCTGGTGCTTCTGATGCCCCAGCCAAAGGCAGCCACAACGATAAAATCTCCAGTTTTGACCCGAAACCCGAATATCTGAAGTTTCTTTATACTTTGATCGATGTGGAGCGGATTCGCTCGGCTTCGTTGAAGGTGAAGTACGACGCCCTTTATTCGACTTCTCGCGGCTATCTCGACGGCGTTTTGGAACACTGCGGCTGCGATGTCGAAAGTTTTCACACCTACCGCGACGTGCTGTTTGGGGGCGGAATGCCCGAACCCAAGGGCGAACAGTTAGTTGAGTTGGTGGAAGCTGTTAAGAAGGATTCGGCGGATTTGGGTTTAGCTACCGATGGCGACAGCGATCGTTTTGGTATTGTTGACGAGTTGGGAAATGTTTTGACTCCAAATACCGTGCTGTTGCTGCTGGCGCGTCACTTGGTTAAGAATAAAGGCTTGACTGGGGCGATCGTCCGTACAGTCGCAACTACCCACCTGCTGGACAATTTGGCCGCCAAGTACGGTTTAACAATCTACGAAACCGCAGTCGGTTTTAAATACATCGGCGAAAAAATGCGCGAAACAGCGGTGCTCATCGGTGGCGAAGAATCTGGCGGTTTGAGCGTTTTGGGTCACATTCCCGAAAAAGACGGGATTTTGGCTGATATGCTAGTTGCCGAGGCGATCGCCTATGAAGGCAAACCGCTTTCTCAGCTAGTCGAAGAAGCCATTAAAGAAGCCAACGGCCCCCTGTACAACAAACGTTTGGACTTGCACCTAGAAGAAGCCCACAAAGCAGCCGTTTTGGACTCTTTTACCAAGAATCCCCCCACAGAAGTAGCAGGTATCCGCGTTAAGGAAATCGGCCGCAAAGACGGGATTAAACTTTATCTTGAAGACGGTGGCTGGGTACTGCTACGGCCTTCGGGAACCGAACCCTTGATGCGCGTTTACATGGAAACCAATTCTGTGGAAAAAGAAAGCCAAGTTGCCCAACACATGGAAAAGGTAATTTCCCAGTTAGAACCTGTTTAACTTTCTACCTATTCCAACGGGGATTTTTTCCCTAACGCTTGCGATAGTGAGGTGCGCCGAAGCGCACCTTACGTATTTTTGATAACTCTTGCAAAGCCTCTGAACATTAATCATCGATACTGCTGGGCCAGTTATATAATTGCAATACAATTGGATTTGTTTAAGCTTGGGAAGTGTAAATTTATTTATATTTCTTTAATTTTTAATTAATTTAAAAAATTCCTAAATCTTTTCCGAATCTACTTGACTTTTATCCAAATAAAATTGTATATTATTAAATAATGGGATGGTTGCAAAAATAAAATTTTTACACAAATTTCGATTATAAGATAAGTATACAAGTTAAATTACTAGCCTGTCAACCGGTTTATGAAAACAATTCCTCTGCTCGCCATTAGTTTTTTAGTAGCAATTTTAGTAAGCGCGATCGGCATTATCTCCGTGCAAAATGCCGCCCCAGTATCCTTAAACTTTATCTTTTTTCAATCGATACAACTGCCCGTAGGAGTAGTATTGGCAATAAGCCTGAGTGCAGGACTGATCGGAGGTGCGCTACTGCAACCGCTGTGGAACCTTTCAGATTCCCAAAACTCGCGTCCTAAATTTCCGGCAAATCCCGAAGAATCTGACACCGTACAATATTAAATAGATTTGATCCCTTAGAGGGAATATACCTGACCGTCAATCAGCAACCGAGTAATTCCCTTAGCTCTCAAATAAGGTGCTGCTTTTTGCAGCATACTGCTGTCAGGAATCTTGAAAACCCTTTGATTGCGAGTAGCAAATCGGCGGGCCACTCGGTGATTGTCAAACACTGCCAGGGTTTTCTCGCGAATTTCCGCTGCCGGAATTTGACCCAGTTCGCCAAAAGCTTTTAGAGGTCTGGTGATTAACTCTGCCGCCCGATCGACCACCAAATAACAAATTTTGGGCAGAGATGCTTCGCTTAAAGGCAAAACTTGAATCAGTCCTGTACCCCGAAGCTCGAGCGACTCGCCCGACGATAGTGAACCGAGGAAACTGCCTTCAAACAGAGAGTCTTCATCATCTAAATCTTCGTCGAAGTCGTCATCTAAATCGTCTTCATCCTCCTCATCCTCCTCCTCATCATCTTCCTCGAAATCGCTAAAATCTTCACCGGCCAGCAGCCCTTCTGCTGGCAGCATTGCCTTTAGTTCACCAGTCACAACAGCGCGGTGGCTTCGATCGGCAAGATTGGCTGCTGGGGCATCTGGCACAACATCAGAAACATCCAAATCCGACTCTACATTCCCTCGAACTTCAAGTTCTGCAACTGGTTCAGGGACTGATTCAGAACGCTTTCTGATCGTCGGTCTCGAATTTGAGGCTGACTGCTGGAGGGGGGCTGACTCCGACAGGGGAACAGCTACAGGATCGATTTCGCCATCTGCCGACGACTCAGTAGTCGCCTCTGTCGGTTCAGGAACACTTGTACGATCGGACAAACGCTTTTGTTTTTGCTGCACTAGAAATTCGTATTCCGGCTCCGACAAAGCCCCCTGAATGATGCGCCTCACAGTCGAACTGCTCACTCCGTAGCGCTTTGCCAGAGTGATAGTATTCTCGTTGGACTGTCGGTACAGCCTGATGAGTTCGCGTTTGTCTGAATCGGAGAGTTTTGTAGGCGTCATGCCAAGTTTTCCAGCAAAAAGACGTGAAAAGACGCAGGCGAGCAGTCAGCGAACTGTGATTTTTCCTTTTCGATTTCAAGCTCAGAGATGCTGACAATGGCAAAAAAGCTTTCGCGTCCCCATCGCTTGCCAAAGCAACCCCAATCTCAAATCGCTAGGCTGCGCGACGACTGCGCCTGCTCTGGCGAGAACGGGTTGAGATGTCATGTTCCAAGATAGCTCCAATTCCGAACAGGATGGCGCTGAAAACAAAAAAGACTTCCAGCAAACTTCCGCTTTGATAACTACCCTCAGCCTGAGTATCCCGCCATTTAAAGTACATATCTGCGATGTAAAGCGAAAAAGTTGCAGCCGCAATCATTCTCCAAGATTGGGAAAAACGTCCTCCCCAAAACGCCAGAAGCAATGCAGTAGCAATAATCAGCAGAAAAACGTCTCCAACGATGTAAAACAAATTGATTGCATAGGCGTAAGGCGACAGTTGCTTGTCAAGTGCTATTACCCATGCGGGAGTTTTACTTTGTTCTGCTGCTTCTTCTTCTTCTTCTTCGGGTGCGGATTTAGCAGCAGTCGCGGCTGTTCCTTTTACCATTGAGTTGGACGAATTTTCTAAACCAGGCCCTTTTGCTGCTGGCGCTGGCGCAGAGCCTGTCACTACTTCCTGGGTGGCTGCAGGAGACATTCCTAGCTGTAGCCTCCAAGACTCAGGTGCAGCAACCCAGACAGCTACAGCAATCCCGAAGGCTGCAATTCCCGCTAACAAAGCCCACTGCCAAATTTCTAGATTCAGCCGTTTGGAAGTCACAGCGATCACCATGCCCCCAATCAGTACCACATAGCTGCCCAGATAAAAGGCATCTGCGGGGGACACGTCCGGGTCGGCCTCGAAATACAGTTCCCAAATTCCAAATAGCACACCGCCGATAAAATAGAACAGCATCCCCAGACCAATGCCCAGCCAGACGTTGCGCCCGCTGACCATGTGCGGGCTTTGCCAGTTTCTAAAACAAACTAATGCAGCTCCCAGGTATGCCCCGCATTCAAAAATATAAGTGCCGATCGAGTACCACAGAGGTAGACCCTCTTCTGCTGAGAGGGGGACGCTGAACAGCAAAAAGAACAGCAGCGCCATGACAGCCCAGACAATACCCACAATCACTAGGGTTTGAGCTGACAGTAAAGATGAAGATGTAGATGACTTTTCTGAAGTGCTACTCATAGGGATTCCACGAGACCTAACTAGCGGTTGAACGCACCCCATCTCAATCTTTGATTGGAAATGAGGATTCTTTCGCCAAAAAACCTTAAAAAACCTCGATCTGACGCTTCCGGGATAACTGGCGTCCTCAGTGTGTCGTCGGGGCTTTTGCCCTCGTACACTCTAGAAAGACTAAACAAGAATAATATCTATTTACTAATTGAAGGAATTAGTCGTTAGTCGATCGTGTACCCGGAAATATAATGACAGATATACGGTATATGTCTCCACCCTTAAGGCTTTTACAGTACCCAATCTATCTCGGAAATTCTACCCTCAAATGTTGAGGTATCTGTTTTTTTGCTTTCACACTTCCCCACTTATATCAATGATTGTGGGTGGGGACTGGGATAGAAACTTAGTTAAATTGCCAGACCATAGGTGGCATCCAAACCGAATCAACAATTTGGTTGGTCAATACAAGTTGACCATCCAACCTGTACATCCCGTACCCCCTACAGTGCAATTATCTAAGCTCAATTATCTGGACACAATTGTCTGAGCAATTGTCACAGATTTTCTATCCTGCGATCCACAACTTGTTGAGGGCTGATTGTTTCAGCCAATCTAGAAACTGAGTCCGATCCGGTGCTGGCATATCTTGCAGCACATCGCTAACTCCCTCAGCGAAGTCCGTATTGCCAAAATATGATTTACCCAAACGGTGAAGTTCTTGCAATAAGGTTTTGAGATGCTGCTCTTGCCAAGGAGGCACCTTGTGATTTTGCAAAGGACTAACCGTTAGCCAGTTTTTTATCGCATCAGGGGAGTCTGCCTGGGGGAAGTTTCCCTGCTGAAATACCTTGGCGATATCTTTCTGAAACGATGTGGCTTGCCTTGCGCCTAAGAGGTCTTCTACATCGAAGTAAACAGCTTGGAGGAGCAGCAGACAAGCCTGCGCGAACAGTGGTGCTTTGGCTGCTTCATTCCCTGCCAGTTCTTCACCGGCAAGCTGATCTAAACGGACTTTTCCCCAGACGCTATATCTATCCGGCTCTTCTAGCAGAACACAGGCTTTGCCTCGGTTGTCGGTTAAGTCCCGCCACAAGGCTCTGGCGTCTTCTGCTTGTTTGCCGTTGAAGGCGCTGATCAGGCGAAAAGTCTGCCCCTGATAATTGAGAATGGGAATTTGTTGATCCCGTTTTGGGTGTTGAAAATTGGTTATTTCAACATCCTGCCGTTTCAGAATAAACATGACACTGCGATTTGACTCCTGTCATGGCCGAGGTGCTGTGCTTTTGACACTCCCCATGCCTAAAGGCGAGGGGATTCTTGATTCAGCGAGTCCACTTAAATTAGCAGGATTGCTCCCGATCACCCAGAGATGGTTCTCTTCTCAAGCGTTGCGATACTTTTTTGCTAACAAGTGCTAACAAATATCTAAGCTGAGATTGTCTCTCAGCCTTGTCGTATAAATCAATGCACGAAGGAAAATCCCCCGCGCACAATTTAGGACTGCTGTACTGGCAACGCTTGATTTTCGCGCTCGTGCCGAGCAGGCGATTGACTGTTTTGCTTTGATGCCGTAGAGGAAGCTTATATAGAGGCTCCGTACCATCAGGGATTTTCACCTGAGTCTTTCAATCCTAGTTCTACCACATTTTTATCAAATATCAAGTCGAGCAGAATGTTAGCCAACATAACTCAATATCAGCAAATTAGTCATTCTGGCTCAACTAATACCTCAAATCAGGCAGGGGACTATCTCTTGTGCTGTCATAACTCCGTCTTAATGGGGAGAGATATCCGATTGAGGAAATATTGGGGTTTCAACTCGACCTCTAAATACTTTACCCGAGTTCACCAAAAAACGTGCGAGAAGCCCCGGGCTACCGACATGGGCAGGAAAGCGGCTGCGAAGACCGTCGCCGTGGAACGATCGCCATTGGAGTCGCAATGATATGATAAGTGCAGCGATTAAGAATAACCATCTACGCGTTGAAACATTTTAGTTTCGGTGAGATTCCGGCACAGTAAGCCACTACTGCATTTGAGCAGGAAGCCTATTTAACTGACAAAAAATATCAAAATGTGGATCGTACCTATCTGGCATAAGTGATGGACTCCGAAAGCCGAAAAAAGCCAAAAGTATACGCAAAGCTTGGATTCGTCCATGCTGAGTGGGTAGAGGTGCATTGATAACGCCTTGGAAAGTCCCTTTGTGGTCTTCTTCAAGAATCCCCCTGATTCATCACTCAGGAGTATTAAATAATTTACTTGCTCGATCGCACACTGCACCGATACAATAATCTTGTTAGCTATTTTTGAGTTGGGTGCGTAACTCAGTTGGATAGAGTAGCTGCCTTCTAAGCAGCGAGCCGCAGGTTCAAGTCCTGCCGTACCCGTTAACTAAACCTAATAGCATCAAGGGTTTGAGCCGTTCTTTACCGAAAGGGAGAGAGTGGCTCAAACCTTATTTGTTTCGCATTTTGTTTCGCACAACAAATGCGAAACACTGCCTATCTGGGTCAGGTGGTATCGCGGCATCCTTTCAGCAGACACGGGTCAACTCTCCGAGCCCAATATTTCCAAGAACGTCTCCACGTCTGCCAAGTCGGCCCTCGACTTTTTGCGCTGCGCTTTCAACTTGTTAAGCAAGTCGGCCGGCTCTGGGAATTCTGCGACGGTCGGAGCTGAGTTTTTATTTTCGGCGTCTGGCATCCGAAACAAATCCTTAAAAAAGCCCCACCTGCCACACTGGGCGAATCTTCCTGCTTCTGACCGATCGACACTGCTACCCTTGTGAGTATATGCTTGCCACAGCCGATGTGGTATCATAAAAAGTCTATTGTGTCAATAGCCTAGATCCTGCGATATTCAAACAGCACCAGCAGGTTGTGGGCCGAGTAGCCCTCAGAGGTTATCCTTAGTAATCAGGCTAGTTTCCGACAGGTTTGGATATGTTCCCAACAACTCTATTTCATGTTCCCCAAAATTTAATGCTATTACTCGACCGCAGCGCGATCGACCGATTAAAGCCCCTACTGGCGCAAGCAACCGGAATGCCTATAGTTGCATCGGAAAATACGGCAACAATTGCGCTCGTATTGGTTGCTATGGGAATTCTGGGTTGGGGATTTTATCGCGCCAGACCTTTTGGCAAACTGGGAATTTTGGCTTGGTTGCAGTCTGTTGCGCTGATGAGTCCCTGGCTGCTGTTCTTTGGTTTGTTCGCCGCCGGAATTTACCTAAATCTAGTTGCGGTATTGTTGCTGCTAGTGGCATCCACGGGATTATACATTTATCTGGGCCGGCAATTGCGTAAGGCTGCATCTGATACAGTGCTGCCACGGCCGGATGCTGCTGAGGTAAAGTCCCAAAGCGATGCTTTCTCGGCACCTGAGTCGCAGCGACCACCAGGCCCAGAAACGATTAAGATCGTCACCTCGTCGCCTGCGAATAATGAATCAGAAATAATTCCCGTTCCGGTGGAAGACCTCAAGGCAATTAAAGGCATCTTTGGAATTGATACTTTCTTTGCCACAGAAACGATTCCCTATCAAGATGGGGTAATCTTGAAAGGCAATCTCCGAGGAGACCCAGAACAAGTACACTCACGTTTGACGGCAAGTTTGGAAGAAAGATTAAACGATCGCTACCGTCTATTTTTAGTAGAAAATCAGGACGACAAGCCAGTAGTTATTATCTTGCCCAGCACCAACGACCCGCAGCCCACAACCGTGTCTCAAAAAATCCTAGCAGTCGTGCTCCTGCTGGCAACAATTGCTACTAGCTTAGAGACAGGCGGTTTGCTGCTAGGTTTCGATTTCTTTAATTCGCCGGCTAGATATCTAGAAGTTTTGCCAATTGCAGCCGGAATTTGGGCGGTTTTAGGCTCTGGGGAAATTGCTCGCCGAGTGCTGGCAAATCGGTACAAGGTTGGCTTGAGTTGGCCGTTTTTTATACCAACTTTGCAGATAGGTTGTTTTGGAGCGCTCGACCGTTTTGAGTCGCTGCTGCCCAACCGTAAAGTTTTGTTTGATATTGCTTTTGCCGGATCGGCGGCTGGGGGAATAGTTTCTGTGCTAATGCTGGTAACGGGTTTGCTGCTGTCTCACCCCGGCAGTTTGTTTCAAATTCCCGCAGAATTTTTCAAGGGCTCGGTTTTGGTGGGAACTTTGGCAAAAGTGGTTTTGGGTTCGGCGTTGCAGCAGCAGATTGTTGACGTTCACCCGCTGGTAGTTATCGGTTGGTTGGGCTTGGTAATAACGGCGATTAATTTGATGCCGGCGGGACAGTTGGACGGGGGTAGAATCGTGCAAGCCATCTACGGTCGGAAAATAGCCAGTCGCACTACTTTGGCGACTTTTGTGGTGCTGGCCATCGTTTCTTTAGTTAATCCTTTGGCTCTGTATTGGGCGATCGTGATTCTGATTTTACAGCGGAATCTGGAGCGACCGAGCCTCAACGAGCTGACTGAGCCTGACGACGCTCGCGCGGCTTTGGGTTTGCTAGCTTTGTTCTTGATGATTGCTGCGCTGTTGCCGTTGACTCCGGCTTTGGCTGGCCGTCTGGGAATTGGCAACTAGCAGTAGTGGGGCATCTTTGGTAATAGGCTCTTGGGTTGCGGTAAATTAGTGGAATATAGGAATTGAGCGATCGAACTCGGAACTGAAGGGCGATCGGGTTCCTAACTACTAATTTCCACTTGAGACCCCCGCCCAGGGCAATTTATCTACTACCAAAAGTTGATTTTTTTACAACCCAAAATTTGTTTAAACTCGATCGATTAAGTTTAAATAACTTATCTGAGCCTATAGGATAAAGTCATGGCTAATCAACTTCCTCCTGTATTGGTAACTTTTGATGCAGATGTTTTAATGACTGGCCGAACCCAAGTTTGGCAAGAATATGCGAAGGTGGGAACTTGCTATATCCCAGAAGTAGTGTACGACGAAATAGATCGTCTGACAGGGCAAGCGGTGGAAAAAGCTCAAGAGCAAGTAGCGAGAGAGTTTATGCGATTTTTTGCCGACAGCGGCTGGATTGCAACTGACGCTCAGGAAACACACCGAGCTCTCGAACCTTCGATTAAAAATCAAAGCAAGCCAGCAATGCTGGTAGTTGCGACGGCTCAGTGCGTTTACGGTTTGGCTCAGGAACACCCGGACGCATTGGTGATTTTTGTGTCCAACAGCCAGCCTCTGCTGAAGCGGCTGGCTTCTGTCGGCGCTACGAATCTCTGCGGGATTACCGGGGCGATGCTGTTAAATTGGGCGAGGAAAGGGGAACGCCCGTCGGGGGCGACTCAGCAATTGCAAAGTTTGATGCGTACCCTCGCGGAACGCAAATCGACTCAGCGCCCTAACAGCAGAATTCAGGATGCTGCTGTTGGCCAAACGGGGGCTTCTGCTAGCCAGTTAACGGGGACGCGGGGCGCTTCTGAATTGAAGTCGTCCACCAGTTTTACTAAAACTCATAAAACGGGTTTGACTCAGAAGCGCAGTGCCAGTTCTGGGCCCAAAACGCCGCGGCGCAATCGCGAGGAGGCGAGAGATTACGAGCCGGCTGTATATCGCATGAAACATATTACACCTCCGAAAAAAAGGGACAGCGGTTTTCTGTCTAGTGTGTTCAATTTTTTGGGAGCCTTATTTTTCTTGACGGTAGCGATAGGTATTTTGTGGCGAGTGTTCGATGTTAGGGGTTTTAGAAAGACTTTTGTGCCGGCTCTACCGCAGCCTGTGCAACAATTTGTTAAGTCGATCGACCCTAAATAATCTGGTTTTCTGAAAATTATACCTTCTGATGTGGCTGATTTGCACCTTGGGAAACTGGGATAGCACGCTTGATTAACAAATCGGTTCTCTCCCCTAAATATAACGGTAAGCCGATCGTGGCGCACGCTACGTTTAGAATTTCTTGCCTTAGTCCCCTGGGAATTTTCAACGGCTACTATCACAACAGAAGATGAACGCTCCACTTTAGTGTTCTAAAAATTCCTCGCCATGCTGAACGGGAACCAAATAATTAGTGGATTAGCACTGGCTGTTGCCGGTTTTGCGTATGCTGTAGTATTTTTTGTTCTTCTTCCCTTCAAACAATACGATTATGCAGCACCGCTTGGGGCTATAGCAATGGCGATCGCCCTTACTCTAGCAATGAATTGGCTACTATCTGCATCATTGCTAACTGGCTGGAGTTGGGTGGCGGCATTATTTGGTTTTCAGGTAGTCTTGATGTTTTTTGGTAGCGTGTTTTTGGAAGATGGGCTGTACCTGCCAAATTTGTTGTTTTTGGGAACTATGATCGTAGGAGCTGTGAGCGTTTATACCAGTTTTTCACAACAAAAAACACTGGTAATTGTGGGTTTATGTACAGTATTTTTCCTAGCTTTAATGTACTTCTCTTTGATTGGTGGCTATGCGCTCAAAGGCAAAAATCCGTTTCAGGGTTCTTCTACCCAGATGCTGCCGCTGTTGAATCAAAGGGTAGAAATTATCACCGACAATCCCAAACAATTTTATTTGAATGGTAAAACTGGCGAGCTCACGCATATTGACCGTTATGAGGTGACTGTGAAACTAGATTCTGGAGGAGACGAGAGATTGATGTGGCCCTATGTCAATGTTTGGTGGCAGGATATCAAGGCTGCTAAGGAATGAGAATTAAATAACTTCCACTCTTGAAAGTGGGATGGGCGTCGGGCCCGTCCTTTT
>NZ_JAUBRP010000070.1:0-24149 GCF_036701935.1 Microcoleus sp. M2_D5
TATTTTAAAATCCCAAAAGCCTTTCGACCCCAATTATGCGATCGCTACCCCTTGACAGCTCAAGACAGTATCTACAGCTTGTTGAGAATGGTGCAAGATTTCAGTTACATCCGTTACATCCGTTACAAAATCCGCTGCCGAACTTCCTTCTTCCTGAAATCCGTTACATCCGTTACATCCGTTACAAAATCCGTTGCCGAACTTCTTCAAGCTTCCCGCATCACATAGCCAACACCGCGCACCGTCTGAATCAAGCGCTTTTCGCCCTCATCTTCAATCTTGAGCCGCAGATAGCGGATGTAAACCTCAATCACATTCGACTCGCCCAAAAAGTCGTAACCCCAAACATTTTCCAGAATTTGTTCCCGAGTCAAAACCTCGCGGGGATGTTCCATCAAATACTTTAGCAGCTCAAATTCCTTCATCGTCAGGTCGATCGCCCGTCCGTTGCGTAAGGCCCGCCTAGAGGCCAAATCCAAAACTAAATCGCCAAACCTCAATTGTTCGTTGCTGGTGTTATCCGGCTGCAAATACAAGCGCACCAACTGCAAAAACTCCTCAGTGCGGTAAGGTTTGAGAAAATAATCATCCGCCCCAGCTTCCAGACAAGCTACCCGATCGTCAACTGTATCGCGACCCACCAATAGCAGCACCGGCACCCGATTGCCAATACTTCTGAGGTGAGAACACAGTGACAGCCCCGACTCAGGGCCAAGTATGCGATCGATTACAATCAAAGCTGGCTGCAATTCACGGGCTAAATGTTGGCCTGTGGCGGTATTAGAAGCCACCACCGGTTCGTAGCCGGAGGATTTTAAGTCGAGACTCAAGTGTCCGGCGAGAACTTCGTCTGTTTCAACTAGCAGGACACAGGGATTGCGATCGAGAGTAATTGCAGCCATTGAATTGACCGATGGAGACCATAACTGTTCTAGCACGTTATTTGTTATTGGTTATTTTAGTTTTGGACGCACGTCGAGGCCAGAAACCGGGTTTCTTCGTATATCTCTAGTTGAGAAAGCAAAGATTTTTCAGAGAAACCCGGTTTCTTTGGGTAAGTCCTGTGATTTGTTAGTTCTAATTCCCGATGCCCTGTTTGCCCCATGCCCTATGACCATCATCGTATTCGGCAGTATCAACATCGACCTAGCAGCAAAAACTCCCCGGTTGCCGCAGCCAGGGGAAACTATCATCGGTAGCAATTTTTTCACGGCCGGCGGCGGCAAAGGAGCAAATCAAGCCGTTGCGGCCGCCCGTCTCGGCACTTCCACCCACATCATCGGCCGCGTCGGCCACGATAAATTTGCTGAAGAATTATTGACAAATTTACAATCTTATGGTGTAAATACAGACAATGTATTAATAGACCAAAACACTCATTCAGGAGTGGCAATTATCGCCGTAGACGAGACAGGTCAAAATAATATTATTGTGATTCCGGGCGCGAATAACAATGTCGGTGAAGCAGAGATAGAATGTCTCAAAAAACTCTTAACAGCAGCTACATCTTTGCTGTTACAGTTAGAAATTCCCCTGGAAGTTGTCCAAAAAGCTGCGAAAGCTGCTCGTGAGGCGGGGGTGCGAGTTATTCTCGATCCAGCACCGGCGAGGGCGGATTTGCCACTGGAACTTTATCCGCTAATTGATATTATCACGCCGAATGAAGTGGAAGCGAGCCAGTTAGTCGGTTTTCGGGTGAATGACACCGAAACAGCGATTGTAGCTGCCAAACACTTGCAGGAGCGCGGGGTCAAGAATGTTATTGTCAAATTGGGCGATCGCGGGGCTATTGCTGTTACGGCGGATGAAACGTTTTTTGTACCGGCTTTTGCTGTGGAGGCGATCGATACTGTGGCTGCTGGCGATGCTTTTAACGGCGGGTTGGCCTCCGCATTAGATGCCGGTCTGTCCTTGTCAGATGCGGTGCGGTGGGGCGCCGCAGCGGGCGCTCTGTGCACAACTAAAGTGGGTGCTCAAGGTGCTATGTGCGATCGCACAACTTTTGATAATTTTTTGCACAATAGAGCGATCGGATAAATCTTTGATAGAGCCGGTTAACCGCAGATTTCAAGCAGATAAACACAGATAAACGCAGATAATTTCAAGAGATGAAAGTGAACGGTCGTAATAGGTCTATTTTATGTAAAAAATAATCAAATTTTTGTGGGGTGGGCTTTGAGCAACACCCCCAATATGCAAGAATTTAAATCTGTAACAGCTTGCCCTACTTTGGCCGCTGAATAATTGTTTCAACTACCCGTCGCTTGACTTTTGGATCGATTCCAATCAGCCGCACGTATTCGCCGCCGTGTTCCGCCAAACAAGTTTCTAAAGATGCAACCACATCTTTTTCCTGTGCAGTTTTAATCGTCGCGCAACTTTGCCAAGAACCAGTTTTAAATCGGCGGTTATCTGCATATTCCATGCCAATTTTGCAGCCTCTTGCTAACAACTGCTGCACTTGTTCCAATACCTCGGAGCTCAGCCGCGCCCCATGACCGTTACCCGCTTCAGAACTTGGCTCGACGTAAGCCTTATAATATTTGGATGACGGGTCGTTTAATTGACTTTGGGTGGGTTCAGCAGCCGGGGCATTGGGGGTTCCTTGAACGTTAAAAAGCCGCGATTGGTTGTATTCATCTACTAAGCGCATTTCCTTAATCCGCTTTTGTTGGCCCACCATCAAACGGCCCATTTCTAATAAATGAGCGAGGCTGAAATTCGGGTTGTGGAAATCTGGCGCTGCTTCCAAAGTGTTTACCAAACGCTTGGAAACTCGCTCGATTCCTACTTTGTGAATGAATTCGCGGATTTGTTCGTCGTAAATGCGCGATCGCAAAGCGCTAAAAAAGTCGATCGACTGATCGGCAAAATTATCCACTAACGCGACAATATCGGTTTTTGACAATTTGTCCGACTCAAAAATTCCCCCAACAATGCCAATTTTATCATCCCGGCTGGGTTCCCAATAAAACTTCTCCATCCGTCCGTCGCGAATCAGCGGCGCGTACAGTGTAGAAAAATCATTTCCGGTGACAATAATTGGCACTCGGTGCAGCGGCGTACTGTCATAACTTCCCGGCAACTGCACGTTAGTTGGATTGTCAGCAATATTCATCAGAGTCGCATTGACTAGCTGAGTATTGACAGTATATTGAGTAGAAGTATCGAACCTGCCAGCACCGGCATCCAAATCGTTAATAAAAATGGCGCACATCTCGCCGCGCACCCTAATTTGCTCCGCAGCTTCCCGGTAGCGCAAGCGAATTAAACGCGCCGGATCTCCTGCATCCGGGCTTTCTAATTCCCCACCAGATATCATCACCGGTTCAAAGCCCATCCGCCGAAAAACCAGTTCGGTTTGAAAAGTTTTGCCTTCTCCTTTGCGGCCGTGAATTCCCAAAATTAGGGGAACTCTTACCCCGGGTAAATTTAAAAAGTTCTTAGTGACGTGCACCGCAACTTTATCGAGAAAGTTAGGAGAAATGTAATAACTCATCAGTAGATTTGTAAGGGATTAATTGAGGTTACTGTTATGATTTTATGACAAAACTAACAGCCTGCACCGCTAACCTGGATTTTTACCGTACAATCGAGGTCTGCATATTATGTGTAAAGGAGCGATTCGTGAGTCCAGAAACCTTACTAAAAGAACCAAGCGTGCAAGCCGAAGCCAATTCCTTCAGTTCTGAAAGCTTCGACAGCTATGTAATGACGACTTACGGGCGTTTTGCGATCGCCCTAGAACGGGGCCTCGGCTGCCGCGTTTGGGATACCGAGGGCCGCGAATATCTCGATTTTGTGGCGGGTATTGCTACCTGCACTCTCGGACACGCCCACCCGGCAATGATTGCAGCGGTAACTCAGCAAATTCAGACCCTGCACCACGTTTCTAACCTTTATTACATCCCCGTACAGGGCGAGCTGGCAAAGTGGCTTGTAGACCATTCTTGCGCTGATAGAGCCTTCTTTTGCAACTCCGGCGCGGAAGCTAATGAAGCGGCAATTAAACTTGCCCGCAAGTACGCCCACGAAAAATTAAATATCTCGAATCCGACAATTGTTACCGCCGTTGCGAGTTTCCACGGGCGGACTTTGGCGACTATTACGGCAACGGGACAGCCTAAATATCAGAAGGGTTTTAGCCCTTTGGTTCCCGGATTTCACTATGTGCCCTACAACGATATTAGTGCGATCGAAAGTGCGATCGAGCAACTCGACAAAGACGAACGCCAAGTAGCAGCAATTATGCTGGAAGCGCTGCAAGGCGAAGGCGGAGTTCGCCCCGGAGATATCGCTTACTTCCAGCGCATTCGGGAAATTTGCGACGAAAAAGGCATTTTGCTGATTCTCGACGAAGTACAAGTCGGGATGGGACGCAGCGGCAAATACTGGGGCTACGAAAACCTCGGTATTGAACCGGATATCTTTACGTCTGCCAAAGGATTGGGCGGCGGTATCCCGATCGGCGCTATGCTGTGCAAGTCTTCCTGCGATGTATTTGAACCGGGAAGTCACGCCAGCACTTTCGGCGGCAATCCTTTTGCTTGCGCTGTAGCTTTGTGCGTGTGCCAAACTTTGGAACGGGAAAACCTTCTGGAAAACGTGCAGCAGCGCGGGGAACAGTTGAAAGCAGGGCTCAACAAGTTGGCGGCCACATATCCGCATTTAATTGCTGAGGTGCGCGGCTGGGGTTTGATTGTCGGGATGGAATTGCAAGCTGACATCGAACTTACATCCGCTGATATCGTCAAATCTGCCATCGCCGCCGGAGTTTTGTTGGTTCCCGCAGGGCCGAAAGTGCTGAGGTTTGTCCCGCCGCTGATTGTCACTGCTGCTGAAGTCGATCGAGCTCTGCTGGCAGTGGAGTCAGCCTTGCGCTCTCAAGCGGTACAGTAAAATCTACGGAGTTGATTTGTGTTAGCTGTGGCGCTGTAACTAACGATTGCCCAAGGCGTGTCAACTTAACGTCAAACCCATTTACAGACTGATGTTTGACTATTAAGGCCAGATCGCCCTGGCGCCTGCCTTAATAAGGGGAGTAGGGGGTGGGACAGGAGTATTCTCCAAGTCAACCCCTACTCCCCTTATTAATGGGGATTTAGGGGGATCTAGAGTTGGCCTAAAAGCGACATTTATCAGGGGTTTCAGGCTTAATTTGATACCAATGGCGATTGCCGTATCTAGACCCACTATTCCTCAGAAAGCCGGTTTCTTTACCAGATTTCTCGTTATCACACCCAATAGTTTCCCAGAAATCCGCTTTCTTAGTCTAAAATCTATCAGGGTAAAATTAAACCCGCCCCGCTGCACGTCTGTCGGGGCGGGTTTGTTAAGTTTAAGACTTGTGCCGAAGCCTGTTTTTTTAAGCAAATACGTTGTGGCAATGTGTATGGTGGAAAAATCAGGTTGGTTTAATCCCCTGGGTGACTCGTACCTCCGGTTATAGATTGAAATTTAAACCAGGAAGTGATTTAATTGCTGCACAGAAGCAGCGATCCTATCGTTAATAATTCGGCGGAATGCACGATGGATGAACAGCGTCGCAAAACTGATGTTAATATGCTCCAAGCGCTGCTGGAAAATCCTGTGGACTTAGGAATAGATTTGATTTTGAGGGCTGACTCAAAATCGATCGACTTTGGGTTCGTGCAAACGCTTTATGTGGAAGAAGTGGCGCTGACGCGAGAAAGCTTGCTCAAAGCTGCAAAATTTTTCCAAAGGGCGATCGCACCCTTAGAATCTGCAAAAGGGAATTATAAATTGCCCGCAACCGGGGCAGCATATCTGGCTTTTTTAGCAGAAGTATTGCAAGCAGTGGCGCGCGGCGCTGATTCGCAGCACCTGTACTCGCTGCTGAGAAACAATTTAGACAAACTCGACCAGAATTTCGCAGAACTGCTGCGCTGCTGGGCAAATTTGGTGTTTTCTGCTGCCAAAGAATCCGAGAGAAGGCGCATTGCAGCGTTAATCGGCAATCTGAGCAACAAAATTGGGCGGTTTCCCCTCGGCAGCAAGGCTAATAACTTGGAAATCGAAATTGCCGGTTACGAAACAGTTGCTAAGGTGTTTACCCGCAAAGACTTTCCCCAAGAATGGGCGGTGATGCAAAACAATCTGGGCAACGCTTACAGCGATCGTCCCAAAGGTGATAAGGCTCAAAATATCGAACAGGCGATCGCTTGCTTTGAAAATGCCCTACAAGTACGCACGCCCGAAAACTACCCGGAACAGTGGGCGACGCTGCAAAACAATCTGGGCAACGCTTACAGCGAGCGTCTCAGGGGAGATCCGGCAGACAATCTAGAACACGCGATCGCCTGCTATCAAAACGCGCTGCGAGTTCGCACCCGCGAAACTTTCGGGGAAGAGTGGGCGAGCACTCAAAACAATCTCGGCCGTGCTTACAGCCGGCGGCTGCGGGGCAACCGAGCCCAAAATCTGGAACTGGCCGTCGCTTGCTACCACAATGCTTTACAAGTCTACAACCGCAAGGTGTTTCCCCGGCGTTGGGCCACAACTCAAAATAATTTGGCAAATGCTTACTGCGAGTTGCCGCAGGGCAACCGCGCTGAAAATCTCGAATACGCTGTTACGTGCTATCAGAGAGCTTTGCAGGTGCGGACTCGGGAAGCTTTTCCGCAGCAGTGGGCGACGACTCAAAGGAATTTGGGCCGGGTGTTTGTCGATCGCATCAAAGGCGATCCGGTGGAAAATTTGGAAATGGCGATCGCCTGCTATCAAAATGCTTTACAAGTCTACACCCGCATCAAATTTCCCGAAGTCTGGGCTTCGATCCAAACTTACCTCGGTAGGATCTACAGTCGGCGGGTGAAAGGGGAAAAAGCGGAAAATATGGAAATGGCGATCGCCTGCTATCAAAATGCTTTGCTCTTTTGCAACCGCCAAAAAACTCCCGAACGCTGGGCAATGCTGTGTGCCTACCTCGGCCGCGCTTTCTGCGAACACGTGAAAGGGGAAAAAAACCGCAACCTCAAAAGCGCGATCGCCTGCTATCAAAATGCGGGCGAAGTCTACACCAGGCAGGCATACCCCAACCGCTGGGCAATGTTGCAAATTTATCTCGGTAGGGCTTATTCGCAACTGACGGAGGCGGAAAACTTGTCCCAGATGGAAAGCGCGATCGGCTGCTATCAAAACGCTACCCAAGTCTACACTCGCGAAACCTATCCCCACCGCTGGGCTGAAATTTTATTTTATTTAGGTCAAGCTTACCGAGTTCGAGGCGACTTGCTTCGCGCTTACGGGGTTTTTACTGCTGCTGTCGATACTGTGGAATTCTTGCGCTGCGAAGTTGGGGTTGATACAGTCGATTTTGGCGATTCCCTACGGGATAGCTACGCTTCACGGACGAGTACCGCAAAAGTCAAATTAACCCGCACCTGGGCTGGACTCTATAAATGCCTGGTGCAAGTTTGCCTGGAACTCGGCGCCAGCCAACCTGAATATTGCGCTAAGGCTCTGGAATACGCCGAACGCCACAAAAATCGGAATTTGGTAGAACTGCTGGTTAAATGCCACTTGACTCCGAAAGCCGAAATTCCAGCAGCGGTGCGAAGCGAGTTGGAGTCCCTGCAACTGGAAATAGCGGGGGAACAGCGGCACCAAGAACAGGGAGAACCCGATCCGAACACGACTTTGATTTCTGAGGGCGATAGCCAAGGTTTGAACAGCGGTTCTCTAATGCCGAACTTGGACTTCATGCACTTAAATCAATTGTGGAAGCAGTTTGATAGGTTGATTGCGCGGGAGGTTCAGGCAAACGACCCTTTCTTCAGCCTAGCTCGCAAAGTTGAACCGATCGCTTTCGAGCAAATTCGCCAATTGTTGCCTGATGACAATTGCGCTGCTGTGGTGTGGGCGAGTTTGGGGGAGTTGTTGGTTGCTTTTGTGGTGGTAAAGAGCGCACAATATCCGGCCGTTCACCTGTGTTCGCCGGAAAATGCTTTGGCTGCCGAAAGTTGGGGCCAGGAGTACCTCACCGCTTATTCTGAACAAAAAGGTCGCTGGATCAATCATCTCCAGACTCGCCTCAAACGTTTGGCTGCGATGCTGGAAATCGATCGAGTGGTGGCGCTGATTCCCGATAATTGCGATCGGCTGATTTTTGTGCCGCACCGATTTTTGCACGCTTTGCCGCTCCACGCTTTGCCTCTGGGGGGGAGAGACGGGTTTGAGGATGGTGGGGGAATTTTTAGGTCTGGGTGGAGCGATCGCAGCGGTTTTGAGGTGGAAACCTACAGCCTTTCGGATTTTTCTCAAAGTTCGTCTTTTGGCGATGTTGCAGCGCCTGCTACTTATTTGATCGATCGATTTGCCGGAGGAATTCGCTATGCTCCTAGCTGTCAGCTATTGCTGTTGAGACAAAGTGCACGCGGAGCGGCTATTGGTCGGTACAAACCCGGTTTGCAGCAGCTTTTGGCAATTCCAACTTTCACCAGAGATGCGTTCTACAGCAACATTGAAATCGGCACTATTTCCCAGTATTTTGCCAGTACAGAAGTTGTGCGCCACAAGCCGGCAATTAAAGAAGCTTTTTCCCAAGAAATGTCTGCTAATAATGGTAATTTACCCCACCCTATAGGGCAGTTGCAGCAGAAAAAATGCGCTCATTTTGCTTGTTTGAGTTTGCTTAATTTGGCTTGGCCGCTGAAATCCGCAGTGTTTTTGAGGAATGATTCTCTGAGTTTGGAGGAAATTTTTAATCTGGATTTTCGGCAATATTTTTTAGTTACTTTATCGGGTTGCGAAATAGCCGCTGGCGGAGTTAGCGGTGCTGGAGGAGATTTTGTGGGTTTGTCGGCGGGTTTGTTGTATGCTGGCACGTCTAGTGTGGTTAGCAGTCTTTGGAAGGTGAACGATGTTTCTACGCTGCTGCTGACGAGCAAGTTTTATGAAAATCTGGGACGGTTTTCTGCGTTGCAGGTGGGAGATGTGGCGATCGCGCTGGGGGAGGCTCAAAGGTGGCTGCGGGATTTGACTAGCGAGGAATTGGAGGTGTTGCTGGCGGATTTTCAACCTCAAATTTCGCAAATGTTCGATCGGCTTTCTCCAAGTTCTCGCCTGATTGCGGAGGCTTCTTTGCAGCAAATCCGCAACCGCAAACCCTATCCTTTTGCCAATCCTTATTATTGGGCGGCTTTTACTGCGGCTGGGGTTTAGTGATTAGTTATTAGTGATTAGTGATTAGTCAACAGTCAACAGTCAACAGTCAACAGTCAACAGTTATTAGTCATTTAAAAACCCGACACTAACAACTTATTTAAAGTTGTCAGTGTCGGGTAAAAATTCAACAAATTACAGCAAAAGTTTAGGATTTTTTGCCTAAAATTTGTTCTTTCAAGGCTTGAATTTCTTGACCTAATTGTTGCCGGTTGGACGATCGCAGCAAATAGCGGTAGACAAACCACCCGGTGTATCCGATACCAATTAGCTCGAATGTGGGTGCTAGTAGGGGGATGTCGTTGAGTTCGTCTATTACGCCCAAAAGCACTTTCAAAGAGACAATCGAGGCTATAATTACACCGATAACAGTCAGGGGACTTTTGTACTGCTCGTAAAAGCTGCCGATGTAAGCGGGAAACTCGGACAAAATTGAGATAATTTGTTCTTTGATCTGCTGGGTCTGACTTGGCGGTTCTTCGGTAATTATGACTTTTGTTGTACCGCTGGAACTGTCTGCTTCATTTCCGGCAGGAATTTCGGTGATGATAACGGTTGTTTCTGGTTCGTTTGATGAAGTCATTTCTCCACTCGCAATAGTTTTTTGCTGGTTGGCGGCAGGTATTTCAACTGCTGCTGCGGCTGTTTCAACTGCCGAAATATCGACTGCTGAAACCTCGGTGCCGGCTGTTTCCACAGGCGATATTTCGACTGCTAAAACCTCCGTTCCGGGTATTTCGGTAGCCGATATTTCGACTGTTTCCACAGGCGATATTTCGACTGTTTCCACAGGCGATATTTCGACTGCTGTCACCTCTGCCGCTGCTGTTTCAACAATCGGTGTTTCGACTGCTGGCTGTTCTGTAGCAGGAGTTTCGGCGACTGTTTCTGCGTTTGGTTGTTCTGGGGTTGGAGTTTCGGCCGCCACACCAACACCAGGCAAATTCAAGTTGCTAATGGCATCAAGCAAACGGGTTTTAGCCGTTCCTCGCTGGTGAAGGATTACCCAAGATTCTATCAGGTCTGGGCCGTGCATTGCACCTGTCAGAGCGGCTCTGAGCGATCGCATAATTAGCCCTTTGTTAAGATTTTTCTCTTTACTGAGCTTTTTAGTGATTTTCTGAGCTTCCGCTGATGTCAGGGATGAATGACTTTCCATCGCTTCTACAACTGCTTGTAAAGCCTGTGCAGCCCCTGTTTGCTGCAACTGTGCGAGTGCTTCTTCTTCGTATTCCACCGTGGTGGAGAAGAATACCTTGCACATATCCACAGCATCGGTTAAGCGAACGAGACTCGGGCCGATTAAAGCAGCTATTTGTTCGAGCCAGGGGCGATCGGCCTCCAAGTCAAACTCGTAACCGCCTTTCTGCCACCAATAAGGTATCAGCAAATCTGTCAATTGCGGCACTGGCATTTTGTGCAGGTATTGACTGTTAAGCCAATTGAGTTTATCCCAATCAAATTTGGCGCCGGCTTTGTTGACTCGATAGAATGTAAATAATTCGGCTGCTTCCGACAGTGTAAATATTTCCTGCGTTGAATCCGGCGGAGTCCAGCCCAGCAAAGTCATGTAATTAACTAAAGCTTCGGGCAGGTAGCCCATATCTTTGAAGTCAGAAATCGAGGTTACGCCGTCGCGTTTAGAAAGCTTTTGCCCTTGCGAGTTTAAAATCAGCGGCGTGTGGCCAAATTCTGGGATTGTCGCGCCCAAAGCTTCGTAAAGCAATATTTGTTTCGGAGTATTGCCGATGTGATCTTCGCCGCGGATGACGTGGGTGATGCCCATGTCGATGTCATCGACAACTACGGCGAGGTTGTAGAGTGGTTGGCCGATAACGCCGCCGCTGGATGCACGGGCAATTACCATATCGCCGCCGAGGTCGCTACCTTTCCAGGTTACGGTGTCGCGCACCATGTCGTTCCAAGCGATGGTGCGATCGTCGTCGATGATAAACCGAATCACAGCTTGTCGCCCTTCGCCTTCAAAAGCTGCGCGCTCTTTGCTTGTCAAGTTGCGGTGCCGGTTGTCGTAGCGGGGGGCCTGTTTGTTGGCTTTTTGTGCTTCCCGCATTTCGTCGAGTTCTTCCGACGTGGTGTAGCAGCGGTAGGCGAGCCCTTTGTCTAGAAGGGTTTGGACTGCTCGGCGGTATATTTCCAGACGCTGCGACTGAAAACTCGGGCCTTCGTCCCACTCCATACCCAGCCAGGTGAGTCCTTCGAGGATGTTATCGGTGTATTCGCTTTTAGAGCGTTCTACGTCTGTGTCTTCTACCCGCAGGATGAATTTTCCCCCTTGGTTGCGGGCAAACAGCCAGTTGAATACGGCGGTTCTGGCGGTACCGATGTGTAGGTTTCCGGTGGGACTGGGGGCTAGACGGACTCTGACATTCATGTAGATTTTTGCTTTTAGATTGGGGGCGATTTGCTGGTTGGGCGAATAGCTGATATTTAAGACTTCAAATTTTATTATATTTTGTTGCCGACTTAATAGTTGTGCTTGGCAGGTGCTTTGCCTCTGATTGCTTGATATTCGACGATCGGGCGATCGGGCGAAAGTCTCAGGCAAGGCACGAGAGGGCATCTTGATGATAATAGCTTGCGGGCGGCCAAGACTGGATTGACCTTTGGGACTATTTTTCACACCACAAATAACTGCTTTAGGAGTACCGAAGGCGCACCTGATAACTATTTATCCTTGTAAAATGTTTGTGTGCGATCGACGACATTCAAATATATTTCCCTATGTCTGCTGCTAAAACTGACTTTTCCGAATCTGTTGCGCCCTCACGCGAGTCTGCTGCGCCTGCTTGGCAGATTGAGTTGCTGTACGACGGTGAATGTCCTCTGTGCGTGCGGGAGGTTAATTTCTTAAAAAAACAGGATGCGGGGCGAGGTTTAGTGTCGTTTGTGGATATCGCGGATGATGGCTACAACCCGGAAGCCCACGGCGGAATCGACTACGAAACGGCGATGGGGCGGATTCACGCGGTGTTACCCGACGGTACGACGGTGAAAAATGTAGAGGTTTTTCGCCGAACCTACGAGATTTTAGGTATGGGATGGGTTTATGCTGTGACTAAGTTACCAGCAATCGGGGCGATCGCCAATTGGCTGTACGGAATTTGGGCCCACTGGCGGCTGAAGCTGACGGGAAGGCCGGATTTAGCAACTATTATGAGCTCACGAACTCAGCGGATCGAGTGCGAAACTCAGGGCCGCTGCCAACCCTACTCGAAATGAGTCATATTTAGTAAGTGCGATCGACCTATCAGAAGATGTCAGCAGAAACAGACTGCAACTAACATTAAAGATGGACTGCTATTAAAGGTCAAAAAAAATGCAAGATGCAGGCTATACAGTCTTCATGGGCTTCGGTGGTCTCTGGATACTCATGGGAATTGCCGCTGTGATTTTCCTGTTAAAATCGGACGGTCAAAAACTTAGGTTTGGCAAATGGGGATTGCTAGTTGCGATTCCGATTCTCGTACCCATCGCCCTGGTTTTGACATATCAGATAGCCCGACCGTTTATTTCCTCGCACCTTTGAGCGCTGCTGGGAGTCGATCGTCCGTGGGAGAAAGGAATTAGTTAAATTAAGTTTATTATTATTGCTCACTTTCGGGCGATCGTAACTGGTGCCTCACCCATACTCGCAAAGCGTCAATTATAGTCGTATCATCCTCCGTCTCGGCCATCTGCAAAAATTGATTGATTATTCCTGAAGAAACAATCGGAAAAGCGACACTGTATTCACAGCTTGCATATTCTCCGTTCTGAAGTTGAAAAAATTGTACAGTCTCTCCGAGATATCTCCATATTTCAGGAACTCCTAAGTTTTTGTAGATAGTCAAGCGATTAGTAGATGGACTGGTGAGATCGACTTCAATAATTAAATCTGGTGGCGGATCGATGGACAAGTTAATTTTTCGGCCGCGAATACGATCGACATTTTGGATATAAAAACAGGAATCCGGTTCTGCACCTTGTTTTAAATCTTCACGGTTGAGAGTCGTCGAACCAAATCCCTTGCGTTTCAATTTTAATTCGTCACTTAAAGTAGTCACAAACTGTTTCAACAAACAGTTAACAGTTTCATGCAAATCTGATGGCATGATAATTTCTAATACTTCTTGAAAATAGAAAAACCGCGAGGCTCTCTTGTCTCCGGCTTCTGCTAACAAGCTTTGGTAAGTCTGCCAACTGATATTAGATAATACCACCCGTTGTGTGGTTTTTTCTGGGGAGGAGTTAATGAGCGTAACGGTCATACTTCCCTCCCTTTTAATCTATAAAAATCTTCAACTTTTTATTTTGGACTTACGAGAGAACGGGACAGACGGGGCTCGAACCCGCAACTTCCGCCGTGACAGGGCGGTGCTCTAACCAATTGAACTACTGTCCCTCGTGTTGCCGTCTTTTCAGGCACAATTTCTATTATGCCTATAACTTCACCTTTTGTCAAGAGGTTTTTTGAACTTTTATTTGGAAGCCCAAAATTTGAGTCTCTTGCAGGGGACTGAAGTTGTTGTCGCTCACCAAAATCAGACCTCTGCTAGCATCCGCCAGGTCGGGGCCAAATGTCAACCCCTCAATGTTGTCTAGGGGAATTTTCAGCGTGTCCAAATCCAGCAGCAGCCGTTTTTGAGCGGGAGAAACCTCGCCCAGACGGCTTTTGAGGCTTTCGAGCGCTTCAATACGATCGCCCTTTTCCAGAGAAATCTCAAAAATTCTGATAGTTGTGCCGGTTTCCAGGGAGAAAGCACGCTCTAAACTCAGCAAGCGGTTATCGTCGATCGCCACCAAATCCACTAAACCGTTGCTAGTTAATTTTCCCACAGGATTCGCGCCAGCCGGTAGCGGTTCGGTGATGTAGAGAAACGATGCTTCTGGATTGCCGCTCACCGCATCGTAGCGCAAAATCCGGCACGGAGTCCCGGTTTCCAGGGAAGCTACGGCGCCATCTTGAACCAAGGCGTTTTCGGTAGCTGTAAATAGGTATTTGCGATCGGGCGTTAAAGTTAAACTTTCAAATGATAGATTGTTGCGGATGCCTTTAGTGCTTTTGTCATCCGGCAAAAATAGTTCTGGAATTGCCAGCGTTTTCAGGAGTTTACCATCGAGGGAGAACTCTTTGATAAAAGGATTTATTTGGCGATCGACATCTCCCTCAGAAGAAACAAACACGCTATTGCCAGTAAAAGCTATCCCTTCGGTATCTAAACTTAATTCAGGAAAACTTTTGCCGTTTTCATCTAATAAAGTAGTGACACCACTAAAAGTAATTTGCTCTTTTTCCAGTTTACCAGATTGCAAATTAATTTTGAGAGTATAGAAGCGCGCCGGAGCTTTGCTGCTGCGGTCATCAGAAATGGCATAATAAACTTGTTTCTCTGCATCATAAGTAATACCCGAAAGTCCGCCAATTTCGGTTCCCTGAAACGGAGAACCTGTAGGAAATATTGCTCTGCCGATAAAATCTATTTTCGTAACCGCGAAAGATTGAGCTGATTGGTTCACCCAAATAGCAACAGTTGCTGCCATCAAAAAACAGACAATAAATATAGTTGCTTTTGCTAGCTTTCGCATTTGATGAATAAGTAGGCTATTAAACTATTTCACTTTGAGCCTGCATATTGGGGCGGGCAAGATGCCCACCCCACAATAATTTCACAGGAGGCCGAATACAAGAAGTGTAATATTTTTCAAAAGACCAAGCAAATATTTTTTTAGCTTAACTACCTTCTTCTTCTCTTTCTTCCTTCGCGCCCTTTGCGTCTTCGCGGTTCGTTAAATCATAAATTCACTGTTTCTGATTCAGCAAAAAATTGGTTAACCAATCTTTAACCACATAAGTAGCACGACAGTCGTCCTCATTGTAGCGGACGATCGCCTCCAAGAGCGATCGATCGCCAGTTTTGAGCCAATCGTCGTACCAGCAGACGCACTGAGCACCATTAGCCTTAGCATCTCGCCAGTCAAAACCCAGCCAGCGGGCAATTGGTTTGAGTGCGTAACTTTCCACCGGCATAATCGCTTTTTGCGTCACTTGTTTGTGAATATCTACAAACCGTTTCAGCACGGGTTTCCACAAATAAGCTGGAGTATTGTAAAGTTTAGCCAGTCGCTTAAAAGTCTTGACTTCGTAGTCGCAAAAGTGGAAAATCGGAGCAATGGGATAAGCCCACATTAATTCTAAAAATTGCTGCCAGATGACACATTCTTCTGCTGCTGATTCTGCTAAAAAACCGTGGAATTTTTGAGTATTGTTGTACCTGTCCACAACTAGGACACCGTGGAGGTAATCTAAGTTTAACTCTGGTTCCGCTTCAATGTCAAAGTATAGTTCGATTGGGGCGATCGGCAAAAAGACAGATTGGGAATACGGAATTGGTTTCTTGCGGAGAATTGGCGCAGGTATAGAAGATGTCGCCGGTTTATTTTCTGTAGTTTTTCCCATAACAAGATTAACTTTTGCTAAACTCTTCTCGGCAACTTCTGGTATGGTTATAAATTCATTAACTTCTGCCTCTTCCCTTATTCCTTCTTTCCTCACACCTAGATCCGTTAAATTTGTTAAATCCCGTACAGTGTTCGCTGTCGAAATTCTATCCGCTACATCCGTTACAAAATCCGTTGCCGAACTTCTATCCGTTACATCCGTTACATCCGTTACAAAATCCGTTGCCGAACTTCCTTCTTCCCGCAACAACGGTTGATTTAGCAAGTGCGATCGAGCTTGCTGCACCACATCAAAAGCAACTCGATCCGGGAATTCTGGATACTCAGCAAGCAGTTCGGAACTAGCATTAGCGAGAGCTTCTACATCAGTAATTCCGAGAGTTTTTAGTCTAGCATAGCGGCTGGCAGTAACTCCCGGCAATAAGGAAAGATGTTTAATAGATTCGGCTTCGGCGTGACAGATAGTATACCAACCGCAAAGATTGCACTTTTGCCGGGAAATAAACACCTCTGGTTTATCCCGATTTTCTATCATCTGAATGCAATCATCTAAAATCTCGAACATCTGAGGAGTTCGCTGGTCGAGATTCACCGAGCACAGCCCTTTTTTTCGCAGCATCAGCCACGCAGTGTCGGGCATTGTTTCCTGTACGGAAGCTAAAACTTGGGCGTGAAAAGCTGCGATAATTTGATACTCTTGTTTTGGTCGCTTGCTAAGCCAAATATCGGCAGTAATATAACTCCAATCGCCAAATTTTGATTGTCCGGGTTGTTTGATTAATAAATGGGGGCGGCTAATCAGGGTAATGTTTGAAGAGTGCAGATTGGAGGATGAAATATCAACGGGAGTTTCGGGGATTGCGCCAAATTCGGGGAAATACTGACTGTCAATTCCTACCAGAGAAGTTGTTGCAGCGTTGGTTTTGCCCAATTCGCCCCGGATCAGAACTCCTCGGTAAATGCGATCGACCCCTTGCTGCATTAAACTCAGTGTAGCGGCCGCGCCGGCTTCCCAATCCCCTCTAGGATAATATGGTTCTTGGTAAGTCTCGTTTTCCAAAGCTTGCTGCTGGTATGTCGCGCTGTCGCGCATCAGTTTCAGCAGAAAGTCGCTGGGGGGATCTAGTTGTTTCCAGTCTCCGCAGGTGTCTAAAAAAGCTCGGAGATGGCATCGCTGATAGGAAAGTAGCAGTTTGTCAGTTATTAACATTTAGTATTCGCAAGGCATAGAGTATCAGACAAAAGGTATAAAATTCACAGCATCAGTTATTCAATATTAACGCTATCAATAATTCCCCAAAAACAATGACAAAGGACAATCACCGGCAAAAATTCCCAGCTTTGGCCAATAAAGCTTATTTTAACTACGGCGGACAAGGGCCGCTGCCTGAGCCTGCTTTAGAGGCGATTTATGAGGCTTACAAACGGGTGCAGCTTGGGGGGCCGTTTTCGGGGGAGGTGGGGGCTTGGGTGGTTCAGGAGGCGATGCTGACGCGACGCGCGATCGCATCTGAGTTGGCGGTACCTCCTGAAACCATCGCCCTGACTGAAGATGTCACCGTCGGCTGCAATATTGCGCTGTGGGGCATTGACTGGAAAGCAGGCGACCATTTGCTGCTTTCTGATTGCGAACACCCCGGCATTGTAGCTAGTGTAATGGAACTTCAGCGCCGTTTCAACATTGAGGTTTCGATTTGTCCGTTGGCGGCTACTTTGAATGAGGGCGATGCGGTGGCGGTGATTGCTGATAGTTTGCGGCCAAATACTCGCTTGTTGGTTATCAGTCACATTTTGTGGAATACTGGCCAAGTTTTGCCTCTGGCTGAGATTGTAAAAGTGTGTCATGAACCCCCCCTAACCCCCCCTTGCCAAGGGGGGAGACAAGAGGAATTTTCGCTGATTCAAGGCGGGGGGGAAACAGATATAAAACCCCCCCTAACCCCCCCTTGCCAAGGGGGGAGACAAGAGGATTTTCCCCTGATTCAAGGGGATGGGCAAGAGGATTTGTCCCTAATTAAAGGGGGGAGACAAGAGGATTTGTCTGCAAAGAAGCACAAAGTTAGGGTGTTAGTTGATGCGGCTCAATCTGTGGGGGTTTTGCCTTTAAATTTGATTGAATCGGGGGTTGACTTTTATGCTTTTACGGGTCATAAATGGTGGTGCGGCCCGGAAGGTTTGGGGGGACTTTATGTGAGTGCGGAAGCTTTGGCAGATTTGCATCCGGTGTTTATCGGTTGGCGGGGAATTGTGACGGATGCTAATGCTAAAGTCCTTGGGTGGAAGTCGGGCTCGCAGCGCTATGAAATTGCGACTTCGGCTTATCCTTTGTATGCGGGTTTGCGGAGTGCGATCGCCCTGCAACATGAATGGGGTACGATCGAGGAAAGGTATGCAGAAATTTGCCGTTTGAGTCGGTATCTCTGGCAGCGTTTGTCGGAACTTCCCGATGTGGAATGTTTGCGGAAATCTGCGCCGGAAGCGGGTTTGGTTTCGTTTCGATTAACTAATGGGATGCCGCACAACAAGCTGGTCAATTTGTTGGAGAAACAGGGAATTATGGTGCGGACAATTCTTAATCCTGACTGCGTGCGGGCTTGCGTTCACTATTTTACCACTGAGGCGGAGATTGATAAGTTGGTTGGGGCGATCGCCATTCAAGTAGTATAGTCTCTAGCTTGAGGATTCTGCTACAATTACAACTAGATTTCAGCTCAAGTGATATATACCAGATTTTTACAGTAACAATGGCTCAATTTTGGTTTGCACCTCCTCAATTACATCTTGAGATACCGACTCAACCAATCGAATACCGCGAGCTTTCCAGGCTAGACACTTGATTCGACCGGCAATAATTACTCCCTGAACTTTTAATCTAGTGGGTAGGATAACTTCAAAAGGATACCCTTTTTGTTGTTTTGTAATCGGCATAAATAGAGCTAAGGAGCTTTTCTCGTTGTAGGAGCGAGGCGACAGCACAAAAGCAGGTCTAAGTCCTTTTTGCTCGTGTCCCTTAGTTGGGTCAAAGTCTAAATAAACGATATCGCCTCGACTCGGAATGTAGGGATTTGATTGTGTCACCAAACTTCGTTCCCCACAGCAATTCCAGTATCAATCTCAGTATGAACATTCTCTGGCGTCATTGCCTCGATCAACTCCTCAAGCGAATACCGCCGACGAACGATAGGCTCGATTGTCAGCTTGCCATCTATCAAGACAAGCTTCACTTCGGAACCCTCAGCCAAGTTAATCTCTTTAGCTAAGTTCTGCGGAATCCGAATAGCAAGACTGTTTCCCCATTTTGCGATCGTCGCAACCATAGCCTGAACCTCTAGTTAGTGATATCACTCTGAGGAATTTACCCTTTATAACAGAATGTATATACAGAGTATCTACAGTGTAGCGACTAAGCGGATGTTTGACAAGCGCAGAAAATTTGATAAAAAAGCCGATCGCCCTTTCTATAAAACACCAAAGGACGATCGACTTTTTACCTAAATTAATCTGAACTCACGCACTCAATTAGTATAGCCGGGGCGGGTTTATCTAGATTGTTTGTGAGCCTCAAATATTATCTGTAAAACCCGCCCCTACAGGGCATCGTAGGGGCGGGTTTTACCAGCCATCTATGTTGGAAACCAACAATATAATAAACCCGCCCCCACCCAAGTCCTATTAGTGACTGTGCCCGTGCCCGCCATGAGAATGACCGTGTTCACCATGAGAATGCCCGTGCCCGTGAGAATGACCGTGCCCGTGAGAATGCCCGTGATCCCCATGAGAATGCCCGTGTCCTTCATGAGAATGCGCGTGCTCGCGGTGTGCGGAAGCCAAACTCGGATTAACAGCAACCGCAGTCTCACTCAACAACGCTTCAATCTGCGGATTTGCCCACTCAGCCGCCATTTTCAGAAACTCTGGACGATCGTTAACGCAAGGCAATTTGCGGTAAGTAACTCCTTGACGCTGTTTCTGCAAAGACTCAATAATGTGGTCTACATCTAACAAAGTTTCGTGATTTTCTGTCGCAAATCCGATCGGCATAAAGACGATCGCAGTTGCACCCAAATCAATCAAATTCTTCGCAGCCAACGTCGCATCCGGCTGCGTCCATTCAATCAGCGGCGTGTCGTGGTTCAGCCAACCCACCGAAATCAAAGGATAGCGATACATCAAACGTTCCCGCACGCGATCGTACAAAGCTTGACTTTCCACAATTCCCGAAGTAAAGCCCTTCGCCTTGTGCGGACAACCGTGATTCATCAGCACAATCCCAATCTGAGAAGGCAAATGCGCTACAGCTAAATCGTTCTTAATTTCCTCTTCAACCAAATCCGCCATTAGCTGGATGTAAGCAGGTTCATCGTAAAAAGAAGGAATGTAGCGCTGTCCTTTTACCCAATGTTCTTTGCCATCAAAGGTTTGTGCTAAAGCTTTATTCACCTGTTCGACTGCAATGCCGCTGGTGAAAACAGAATCAACTACCAACAGCGGATAAATCAGAATTTTGTCAAATCCTTCTGCTTTAATTTGAGGGATTACTTGTTCCGGCAAAAACGGCGCGCAAAAGTTAAAAGCTTTGAACACTTTTACTTTATCGCCCCATTTTTCCTGTAAATTCTTTTCAATCCCGGCGCGCTGCTGTTCAAAAATTGCATTGTGGGGCGAAACGAATTTACCGTGTTGGTGACTCCACTCGTGCAAGTCAAAGATTGCTAATATCTTCGCCAGCGGCGGATAAATCCAAAGCGGTACTGGCGCAAACTTTGCCGTAAGCAAATTTAAAGCTTGTTCGTTGTAGTTGGCAAAATCGTCGTAGCTTTCGACTTCGCCGTAACCCATCAGCAATACAGCAACGCGATCGTTACTTGCGGGTGCTGCAGATGTTTTGTACTCGATTTTTTCTGGAGAAGCAACCACTTTGTATTCCTCAATTTTATTTATTCTAAGAGATCCAAACAGGATGAAGGGTGAATCGGAGATTTTTCATTGTTTGCGATCGCACGACTGACGTGCGCGGGGCTGATTCCCGGTTTCTCGGCCCCTACTTCCCGGTTAAACCTCTTATTTATCCTAGAAACCGGATTGATGGGCATCAGTCCTAAGTAGGTTTTTTGACCGAGAATTTCTTCATGTGATACCCGCCACGTGATTTATCTCGCGCAAATCAATCCCAAATCGAAAATCCTCAAGAAAGAGCATTTATCCCTGGGGTCAATCTAAAATCTAAAATCTAAAATCTAAAATCGATTGACCCTGACCGGAAATTCGTAGGCCAGCTAAGCTGGCAGGTCTCTAATTTTCACAATCCTGTTTGTTTAAGCTTTTGTGGGGTCGGCTTCGATGTCGCCCGAAAAGTTAAATCTAAATACAGAACTGCTTAAAACTAGAATCAGCCTTTGCTAAGCTTGACAGGAGATGGGGCGGGGGGGGATAAGTTTCATGTTTTCTTAAGACTCCCTGACCTTGCCTCAGATTAATGGGGTTTGGAGCGTTCCCAGCTTTTAACTTGGGGGGATACTCTTCAAACTCGACTCTATTATAAGTTTAACACCCTATCCCCTGGGGTAGTATATGATATAGTAGGTATATGATAAAGTTATGTTGCGAACTATATTAACTTTCTTGACGAACTATGAGACTGGTAATTTGCCCCGGAGTCCACGAACCAAAGCTAACCGACTGTTTCCTGGCGGGACTTTCGGCGGTTTGGGGACTGGCTGCCGATCGCCAAAACCAGCCAATAGTCGATCGTGTCAAGATTTTTCCCGCTCATAAATATCCGCCTTTTTCAGCTCTTGATATATTGCACTTTTTGTGCATCGAAGAGTTAGCAGGAGAAAGTCTAGTATTTGTCAGCTTTTCGGCAGGAGTAGCCGGGGCGATCGGGGCGGCTTGGATGTGGCAGCAACTCGGCGGCAAAGTCGGGGCTTTTTTTGCCTTAGACGGTTGGGGAGTACCCCTGGGGGGCAATTTTCCCATCCACCGAATCAGCCACGATCGCTTTACGCACTGGAGTTCGGCAATTCTCGGTGGCGGTGGAGAAAGCTTTTATGCAGATCCGGCGATCGAACATTTGGATTTATGGCGAGCTCCCCAAACCGCAAAAGGCTGGCACCTCAGCCAAACCGCCGCCGGGATTGAGACTGTCGCACCCACAACCGCAGCAAAATTTTTAGTCCACCTATTGAAACAATACGGAGTCCAATCAGTTGTTTAATCTAAATTTAGTATCCTCAGCGATCGCACCTATTGCCACCATCGCCCGCCTCGACAATTCTGTCTCTTCAGCCACAACAAACAGCATCAAACAGTGGTTGATATTTAGCGCCTCAGCATTTTTAGTCTCAATTCCAGTCTTCGTGCAAGCACCGTTAGTTCGCTTGTATCCAACCATCAGTTTGCTGTCAACTATCCCCTGGTTCGTTCTGAGTTTAATTCTCATTTTCCGCCCCAAAACCCAACTTTGGGGAGATTTATTATTAGGATTTGCCGGATGCTGGCTGGCAGGTTCTATCTATTGGGGCTGGTTTAGATGGGAACCTATTTTACATCTACCTATAGAAGCAATTGGCTTGCCTTTTGCTATTTGGTGCTTAGGCAAATCTTGGGGAAAAGTTGGCAGCTATTTTTATTTAGGTTCCCTCTTGGGTACTGCCATTACCGATTTATATTTTTATTTAACAGGCTTGATGCCCTACTGGCGCCAAGTTATGCACGCGGAACCGGAATTAGCTATGCCGATTTTTCAAAGTGCGATCGGTCAAATTGAAACTCCTTGGGGTATAGGTTGCGCTTTAGTTTTAATCGCTGTGTTGCTAACAGTGGGTTTGCTGAGTTTGCGCGATCGAGAACTGCACTGGCGGGCGTTTAGCGGCGCGGTGTTAAGCACGCTTTTGGTAGATGGTTTATTTTGGCTGGCTGCTTCGGCTGCTTGAGATTTATGATTGGTTCCTATGTTGGTAATTTTTGACCGCAGATGCGGGCGGATTGACGCAGATTAACGCAGATTTTTTTGAGAGATGTAGTCTGGAGATTCCCGATTTATTAAAGAAGTCGGGAATTTGGGTATTTAGCGAACAATTATGAGTTAAAATCTAAAATCTAAAATCTGAAATCTAAAATCTAAAATCTAAAATCAAGATCATGGCTT
Organism: Microcoleus sp. M2_D5; assembly: GCF_036701935.1. Lineage (NCBI taxonomy): Bacteria > Bacillati > Cyanobacteriota > Cyanophyceae > Oscillatoriales > Microcoleaceae > Microcoleus > Microcoleus sp. M2_D5. The sequence goes on from NZ_JAUBRP010000070.1 coordinate 22,793, forward strand.
TCATTTCAATTCGCGGTGTGGAACATTATTACGAGTGGATAACGGCAGATAACAGCGCTGGGCCCAGCGGCAAACCAGTGATGGTATTTCTGCACGGCTGGGCGGGATCGGCGCGCTACTGGGAAAGCACGGCACGGGCTATTGCTGATGATTTTGATTGTTTGCTCTACGATATGAGAGGTTTTGGTCGATCGCCCTTGCCGAAAGAGCCTCCTGAGTCCAGCTACGAACTCGAAACCTATGCCCGCGATTTAGCGGAATTATTAGAATCTCTGAATTTAAGCCGCGTCTTTCTCAATGCTCACTCTACAGGTGCCTCAATTGCTACTTTATTTCTCAACCTTTACCCCGAAAAAGTAGAAAAAGCTATTCTCACTTGCAGCGGGATTTTTGAATACGACGAAAAATCTTTTACAACTTTTCACAAATTCGGTGGCTATGTGGTAAAATTTAGACCCTCTTGGCTGGCATCCATCCCGTTTGCCGATCGGCTATTTATGGCTCGGTTTTTGCGCCGTTCCCTGCCCGCAGAGGTCAGTCTGGCGTTTCTCAAGGATTTTTTAATGGCAGACGAGCAAGCTGCTATCGGTACAATGGTGACGGCAGTCAGTAAAAGAGCAGCCGAGGAAATGCCCCAAGAATTTGCGCGGCTGAGTGTTCCCACACTGCTTGTTGCCGGAGAATTCGACCAAATTATCCCCGCCGTCATGGGAGAGCAAGCCGCCTCCCTCAGCAAAAAAGTAGAATTTGTTATAATTCCGAATACGGCTCACTTTCCGATGCTGGAGGATGCCGCAACATACTTGCAGCGAATTCGAGAATTTTTGCCAGCAGCGGCTTAGCTGAGTTATTGTTCATCTAATGTACGATCGGACACGCAAGCTTTGAGAACGGCTTTTGCTCCGATCTTAATTTTTAATTCCTAATTTCTTAAAGCGAAAGGTGGTACAATGAACGACCTCGACCAATACTATAAAGTGCTGGGACTGTTGCCGGGAGCTTCCAGAGAAGAAATTAGCCAAGCCTACAAGGATTTAGCGTTCATTTGGCACCCCGATCGCATCCCCAAAGACAATCCCAGACTACTGCAGAAAGCTGAAGAGAAGATTAAGGAAATTAATCAAGCTCGCGAACAATTGCGATCGATTCAACCAAGAGGTCAGAATCAAAACGTTCAGCACAAACATACTCAGCACAAACATACCCAGCAACAAAACACCCAGCACAAACATACCCAGCAACAAACTAGCCAGCAACAAAACGCTCAGTACAGAAATACTCAGCAACAAACTAGCCAGCAACAAAACGCTCAGTACAGAAATACTCAGCAACAAACTAGCCAGCAACAAAACGCTCA
>NZ_JAUBRP010000070.1:24249-33793 GCF_036701935.1 Microcoleus sp. M2_D5
GTACAGAAATACTCAGCAACAAACTAGCCAGCAACAAAATACTCAGTACAGAAACACTCAGTACCAAAACGCTCAGCAACCCAATACTCAGTACCAAAACACTCAGTACCAAAACGCTCAGCAACCCAATACTCAGTACCAAAACACTCAGTACAGAAATACTCAGTATCCAAACACCCAGCAGCAAAACACTCAGCCACCACCAGCCACCCCAAAAGAACCCCGCTACTCTTCTGAACCCTCTTCAGGGAAATATCCTGGAAATTATGCGGGAAACTATGGGGGAAACCCTGCAGGGCCCTATTCAGAGGCCTCCCGCTACCAATCGCAGCCCCCGCCATCTCAGTCTTACCGCCAAGCGGGGCCCCAAGCTCCCGATTTGAGCGGTTCCAACTTCAAAGGAGCTTCCTTAAAAGAAAAGGATTTTTCAGGGAGAAACTTGAGCAATGCAAACCTGAGTGAAGCCGACTTAAGTGATGCTTTTCTACACAACGTCAATCTCACAGGCGCGAATTTGCACCAAGCTAACTTGTTCAGGGCTAATTTGTTAGGAGCTTGTTTGATCAATGCCAACTTGAGAGAAACCAACTTAATCGGAGCCGATTTGAGCGGTGCTGACTTGAGCGGTGCTGACTTGACAGGAGCGAAAATTGGTTACGGCGATCGAGTTATGGTCAAACTTACCCGGACTACATTAACAGGTACAATCTTACCCGACGGTACTGTTCATAGCTAAATTATTTAGTTTTTAGTCAGTGGTTGTTGTAGACGGGGGTTTTACCCGCAATATTTCCTGCAATTCCAAATACAAAAAAATCCGCCCTTTGCGAATTTGGGATTAAAACTTATATTCTGTCCGCTAGAACAACCGCAATAAAATTGGTTCGTAGTGAGGCGGTTCGTCGTCAGAATTCTATGAGGACTTGCATTCCTCGCTGCGTACCCATAATGCTTAAATTACTTGACATGATATTACGCGATCGCGATCGCACAAACCGAGTTTTTTTACCCTTTTATTGAACTGCAACGAGGTTTGTTCGTTCATCAAACCCCCTTTCTGTCTCCAACACGGCTAATCGAGATTCATATTACATCAACCGCAAAAATGGTTCCTGTTCACTTTTTTCCTTCTTCCTTCTTCCTTCTTCCTTCTTCCTTCTTCCTTCTTCCTTCTTCCTTCTTCCTTCAACATCCCTTATTAATTACTTCCACCACGGCGATGGCGTAACTTTCGTCCAGCAGCCAGCATAGCGCCTCCCGCCATCAAACCGCCCACAGTCATCGGTTCGGGAACCGGCTCAGGTTGAACCGTCCCCACAGAACCGCCTTTAATAAATACAGCAGAATCTAAATAGCCATCGCCCACATCTTTAATGCGAATGCTGAGAACATTCATCTGATTTTGCTTGAGCAAACCCTCAAAACCTAAAACTTTAGTAAAACCGTCGAGCTTAACGATGTTAGCAGCAATACCTGTCCAACTTGGGTTGTCAATATAGTCTGGGTGATCTGTAGAGCGATTATTTGGATCGGGAACAAGATTATTAATCGTAACTGTTTTCCCGTCGCTCAATTTGGCCAAATTAGTGCCGTTCAGCAGCAGTTCAAAATCGTCATTATATTCTTCATAAGCGCCGAACTCAGGAAATTCCTCAGAAGCAAATACATATTGAAAGAATAACTTTTTAACAGTGCTATTAGCAAAAAAGCTGAGGTTTAACTGAGTCGTATCCCCCTGTTCACCCTTAGCACCAAAATCCGTGCTTAAATCGCTGTCATTTGTCGTGAAGTTATCTTTCCGATTCTGACCCGGTATATCGGTGACTCTACCAGTGCTCAGAACAACACCTGATGTCAAACCGAAGGGGTCATTAGTGAAAGTACCAAAAGCAGCAGAATTACCCGTAATTGAAACAGAAAAATTACTCAAGCCGACTGTATTAGCTCCCAATAAATTATTTTTCAAAGTCTCAGTGTTATTCGTTGCCCCTACCGAAAATGCCATGGCTGGCGCTGCCAACAAACTCAGAGCAGTAGTTAATGTAGCTGTTAAGGCAGCATTTTTGTGAGTAATTATCATAAATTTTTCCTAAAAGATACAAACCTGATTCTCTGCACACCTTAATTTTTACATTATATAACTATTAATGTCTAGTAGCTTTACAATAACTTTACATATAAGTAGATTTACGCTTTGTGTGGTTATTTTTTTTTGTAGTTATTGGCAGTTTGTCAGCCTATAAACCTCAGCGCAAAAATACGGAGGCAAAAATACAAGTACACAGACTAATAATTTTATCCCTTACGCACTGGCAACCCAAAAAACCTGGTTTTGATACCGTTGGGACTCTCCAAAATGACTCATGACTAATAGCTAAGGACTCATGACTCATGAAAGATGACTAATAGCTAAGGACTCATGACTCATGAAAGATGACCTCGCCCAAAAAAACCATACAAGCCCCCGATTCCTGTCGTAGAGAGATCAAAATTTTTGACCCTAGTTCAATATCCCAGATTGATCTCTGGAGTAAATCTAAAATCCTTCGACTGAGTGCGACTCGACGGCGCGTCGAAGTCTAAAATCTCTAATCGACTGACTGTTGACTAAAATCCCCTTGCTTCTCCTTCGCCGCGCCGATCGGCAGCCCCTTCCAACCAACCATCCGCAGTCAGGACGATCGCATTGGCATTGCCCCAGCCATCACCTTCGACAATCTGGTGTCCCCGCCGCCGCAACTCCGAAAGCGTCGCAGCCTCAAAACCTCCCCGTTCCACCATCAGGCGATCGGGCAGCCACTGATGGTGAATCCTCGGTGCGGATACAGCCTCACCAACATTCATGTCGTAAACCAACACATTCAGCACAATTTGCAACACCGTAGTAATAATCGTGCTGCCTCCGGGAGCCCCCGCAGCGAGGCGAAATTTGCCATTTTCTGTCACGATGACCGGCGTCATGCTGGATAAAGGAGTTTTCCCAGGGGCGATCGAATTTGCTTCCCCGCCCACCAAACCAGACGACAAATTGGGCACTCCCGGCGCCGCTGCAAAATCATCCATCTCGTTGTTGAGCAAAATTCCCGTACCCGCAGCCACGACTCCAGCCCCAAAACCCCCATTCACCGTAAACGTTAAGCTTACTACGTTGCGCTCTTTGTCAACTACCGTCAGGTGGGTAGTTTCGGGAGACTCCCACAGCAGACGGTTCAAAGTTTCAGCGTCAACAGCCTTTACCTCGCTAGAGGGTCTGGCTTTTGACATTTGGATTTGCGATCGTCTCAATTTGCCATAATTGCTGCTAGTCAAAGCTTTGACTGGTACATTCACAAAATCCGGGTCGCCCAAATACTCAGCCCTGTCAGCATAAGCAATCCTCATGCTCTCCGCCAGTAAATGTAGCGTATCTGGACTTTGCCTCCCCAACCTCTTGAGATCCGAATCTCCCAGAATATTTAAGATTTGCAACAAATGAACGCCCCCGGAAGAAGGAGGGGACATCGCGCAAATTTCGTAAGTGCGAAAGTTGCCGCAAACCGGATTTCGCCAAACCGGCGTATAGTTTTTCAAATCTTCCAGAGTGATAAGGCCGTCGTTTTTAGCCATATCGGCGGCGATCGCCCGCGCAATGTCCCCGGTATAAAAACTCTGCGGATTTGAGAGAGTGTGGAGTGGCGGTAAGTTTATTGTTGTGGGTGTTACGGATGACTTGAGAACCGGAGTCCGCTCAAAGTTTACAGTCAATAAAAAACCGCCCCTTTTTTAGGGGCGGTCGGTAGGTAGTGGGGTTAGACTTCTACTATCTTGACTTCTTCACTTACTCCTAGGTAGTGCCTAAGAATCACATCAACACTGTTACCGCAGGAAGTCGCAATGTGTAGTAAAGCGTTGTTGTTGTGTGAGTTAGCGTGAGCTGTAAGGGTAATGTAAGTGTGCCGGGTATGGTAAGGGGAGAGGTAGCTAGAGATTTTACCTTCATCAACTAACTGAGTTACGATGCCAGGATAGACATACTTTATCTCTGTACCATCATCTAAAATTCTTTTCTCTTTCTTGCCGAGCCAGTTCTCGCCGACGGAACCCAAAGAAATGAACTTTCCTTTTTTATTAGAAAAAACTAAGCTACTTAAACTTTCACTTTTTAGCTTTAGCAATAGCTCTCTCAGTCGAGAATTCTCACTAAAGTAAAATAGCCTTGTTTCGCCCGTTTTGGTATCCTTAACTTTTTTGGTAGACGAACCTAGTGACTTGCTAAATCGGATCAAATTTCGATCAAAGTCGATATCTCTCCAAGTAAGAGGTAATGCTTCAGAAGTCCTGCATCCAGTCAAAAACAAGAATTCAATCAACGGCGCATAAAAAGCTTTCGCTTTCGATTTAGACTCATAAAATGCCTTGATGATGGTATCTCGTTCTTCCTTTGTGAAAGCGCGTATATCATCCTCTAGAGCTTTCTCGTCTAACACTTCGTGCCACTCTTTTTCTTCCCCGTTAACTATTTTAGAAGCGTACTTTTCTTGGGTTGTAACAGTCGGCGTACTGAATTTCTCCAAAACAAATGGATTCTCAGTAGTTTGGTTAACTATCATATTCTTTGTTTTGGAGAAATCAAAACCCTTGCTTAATTCAGACAAAAAATACGTTTTTTTTGATGATTTGATTTTAGACAACAAAATTCTCAAATTTTGCTTGTCATCCAATCGGATTAAATCAATGCTTAACCCTGACTCGGTAAATGTTTTAGTTTGATTGTTCCAAATTTTACCGTAAATCAAATTTGAGAATTGTGTCTCATATCTGACTTTAAATGTCGTTTCCTCAACTACAGTTTTTTTCCACTCCAAGTAAGCTTCCCACATCTCCCCTACTGTGATTTCAGGTTCGGGTTGTTTAGCGCCTGGTAACTGAAATACCTCAGCCAACTTGGCATATTTGGCTCTACCGATACCGTACTTAGCAAGGGTAGGGTCAAATAGTTTTTCCCATTCAGGGTGATCGAGGTCGGCTTCAAGCGCGATCGCTAATTGGGTAGCTCGCTTCCAGTCATCAGGATTATCTCTGTAGCCGTACTTACCTATCCCCAGTGTCTTAATACCTTTAGAGGGGTACTTGCCATCCAGTTGTTCCCAGAGGGGTGCATGGCGCTTAGGGAAGCGCAAAGCTAAGGAGTCCTTGTCGGAATATACGGTTACATCACAAGGTTGGGGACGCTTATCGGCTCTCACGGTGTTTTACTCCAAAGTATTGGTTTTTCAAGGTTCTGGCTTTTCTAGACTATTTCTAGATTTTTGCACTTGCCTTCATTTTTACAAGTAGCCGCCTACAGTTGGCGGCTACTTTCTAGAACAGTATAGCACGTTTGCGTCAGATTTTGTGCAATCTGCCGCAAAGTCTGCGCCAAATCCCGCTGCACCAAAAGCTCACCCGGCTGGTATAAAATGCCACCACGAGTAAAAACCTCCCGGGCCGCCCGGTTTTTTTTGAGCACATCCTGTCGTTGCCCGGTAGCCGCGGTAAACCGCGAACTTACCGGAAAGCCTTTTTCAGCCAGGGCGATCGCCGGCGCCACCACAGCAGCCCAAGGCAACTTACCATACTCGCGGTGCACCGTATAAAGTCCAGCAACAGTACCCGGAATACCCGCCGCCAAATGCCCGTCCCGACTTGCCCTTGGGCGCACCTTCCCTTGCTTGTCGAGGTACATATCCCGCGCCGCCCGTTTCGGAGCTCGTTCCCGGAAATCCAGCGCTTGCACAGTCCCCGTTTCGGCCCGCCGCAGGAGCAAAAAACCCCCGCCGCCGATACCCGCCGAAAAAGGCTCCACCACCGAAATCGCCAAAGCAGTAGCAGCCGCCGCATCCACTGCATTGCCTCCCTGTTGCAGCAGGGCCAGCCCCGCAGCGCTCGCCAGAGGGTGAGCGGAAACTGCCATCCCCTGTTTGCTGCGCTGCTGCTGCAAGGTTGGCTGTAGCTGTTGCTGGCAGCCGCCCAACACCAAGACTGTTAGGCAACAAGTATAAATTCGTACTTTACTCAATAAAGTTGGCAACATTTTTTACGAGTGAGGCGAGGGTTTTTTATCAGAAGATTGGGTTTTAAACCCCGTCCTTTTACGACGGCTTTTTTCATTTTCCAGTAAAGTAACACATCCATCCAAACAAATGAATATGGTACAATAAGCCCGGTAAGCTCATCTAATTTGGTAGAGAACCCATTTGACATCTTGGAGGGTGCGAGTCGATCGCCCGTTGTCTGTGGATCGCCATAAATATCTCAAATGGGTTCACAAGAACCGCTATTGACAGGATGCTCCTTGATATCTTGCCCTTAAAGTCAATCGATTTTAGATTTTAGATTTTAGAATTGACTTGCGCGAGATAAATGCTCTTTCTTGAGGATTTTCGATTTTCGATTTTGGATTGATTCCACGGATAAATCCAGGGGCTTGATACCACCTTTGAAATTCTGGTCAAGTACAATTTATAGAACCAATTTGGGCTCTTTTCCCTCATCAAGTTATAATAAGGATCTGCGATCGCGGAGGGTGACAAGGGAGCATCTCAATGAAAGCAGACTAGCTAGAAATTAGAGTTTTGAGGCCATCTTGCTGCGGGGCAGGAGGAAAGAGTCAGAAGGAAGGAGGCAGAAGAAGTGTTTTTACAAATATTAAGATGTTCCCGAAAGATCGGATGAGTAGTACGAATACTCAACCCCTGCGCTTTAAGATTGATGGCTAACCAACTTGAAAATATCAGTGAGTTGCTTTTCGGTTTTCACTGCCGAGATAAACCAGTTCAATCCTTCAGGTAACGTCAGCAATTGCTCCAATCAGCTTAGTTGATTTTTCCGAAAATTAATTCACCCTGATTAGCAAGGGGGATACGAGGAGGATCTCGCCCGGAATAAACAGTTTTAACCCAAGCGTATTGAGTTAAAACCGACTCAAAACTCAAACAGAAAATAAAATAAAATATCCTCATCAGCCCTCATAGCGAGGAATTGCGCTTTCAGACAGGGATTTTTAACCCCAGGCGACCTCAACCGCAGTTGCCAATGATGATTCCGCAAACCGAACCTCCACAGACGGATAACACCCTAATGGAAGCATTAACATCGCCGTTACGTTTCGTTACGATAAGGAGACAGAGAGAAAAACCTCTCCTTCGTAAAATCAGAGGTAGCCATTATGAACGGTACATTTCGCGTCGGCAACCTGTTTGGGATTCCCTTCTTTGTCAACGCATCTTGGTTTTTAGTTCTGGGTTTAGTAACCTGGCAGTACGGCGGCGCATTAGCTGCCCTGTTTCCCGCATTGGGCCCCGTAGCGCCCTGGATGCTGGGATTATTCACAGCGTTACTGTTATTTGCTTCCGTCTTAGCCCACGAATTAGGACACAGTTGGGTAGCCATTAAACAGGGAATCGGCGTGAAATCGATTTCGCTATTTCTGTTTGGCGGACTGGCTAATTTAGAAAGAGAATCAAAAACCCCAGCCGAAGCATTTTGGGTAGCCATTGCAGGCCCGTTGGTTAGCTTATTTTTATCCGGTTTGTTAACAGCAATAGGCATCGGTGCTGGTCTTACAGGCCCCGCAGCAGCCATCGTGGGACTTTTAGCTTCCATCAACTTAGTTCTAGCCTTATTTAACTTAATTCCCGGTTTGCCCCTCGACGGCGGCAACATCCTCAAAGCAATTGTCTGGAAAATTACCGGCAACCCTTACAAAGGTGTAATTTTTGCTAGCCGCGTCGGTCAAATAATTGGTTGGATTGCCATTGCTACAGGCGTATTCGGCAATATTTGGAATCTAGTAATCGGTTGGTTCTTACTGCAAAATGCCGGTCAATCTGCCCAATATGCTACAGTCCAAAATCAACTGGCAGGATTGACAGCCGCAGATGCTGTTACCCCCGAAAGTCCGATCGTCTCCCAAGACTTGTCCCTCAGAGAATTTGCCAACAACTACGTTATCGGTAGCGCTCAAACCTGGCGCAGGTTCCTGGCAACAGATGATGCCGGACAATTGGTAGGGGCGATCGACCTTGATGACCTCAAAACCATTCCTACCGGAACTTGGCCCCAAGTTTTAGTCAAAGAACTCCTGAAGCCGATCGAATTTTCCACCACCGTCAAACCAGAATTATCCCTCCTCGAAGTCGTCACCCTCCTAGAACAACTCAAAGTACAAGAACTCCCCGTCATTCGGGAAAACGGTGTCCTGGTAGGACTTGTAGAAAAAGCTGAAATTGCCCGCCTGCTACAAAGACGAGCCGAAGCGAACCCTGCTTGATATCCTCAGATACTTGACAAATAACATTTAACCCCCTCGATTTCCCCTTACCAAAAGGGCGATCGGGGGGGTTAACTCTAGCTTCACAAAAGTCAAGTCAAACACTAAATTAGGAATGAGAATTAAATAACTTACACTCTAGAAAGTGGGGAGTAGGGGCCCTAGCGTCGGGCCCGCCCTTTTTGGACGGGCTTTCAGGCCCATCCCACCATAACAATTAAAATTTTAAGTTATTTAATTCGCGAGCCTTATTAAGAGCAAATCAAGCATGATAACTATATAGTGTATTGAGCATCTGAGCGAGGACTTAGGCCATCTCAGGACTATTGTCGCAGCAGCTAAAATAACTGTTCGGGAAGCATCTCGGCAGAGATGCTAGCTACAGCAACTTTATAGGTAAGGTGAGCTTCGGCGCACCCGAAAGCTCAGCAACCTACAGCTCTATTTCAGCAATCAAATCTAGGATTTTTTGATAATCAAAATTATATAGATGATTCATCAGAACTTCCGCAAAAACATCATTATCGCTGCGTATTTGCTCAATTATTATAGCAATCAAGTCGAAGTCAGCCTGACGGACTGCCTGTTTTAGATTGCTCGTCCATTCTGGAGAAAGTTTCGGGATCGAGTCAAGCGTAAATATTGCATCACTATCAGATATTTTTTCTGTTACCATACTTGAACTCTCCGCTAAATCATTGACTTCAAGATATTTATTGATAACTTCAACAGGGGCGGGGGCGGTAACAACTTGAATGTCAAACTTGAAGATTGTGCCGCGCCCAACTTCGCTCTCGACGGTAATCTCGCCGCCCATTAATTTTATGAATTCGCGGCTGATATTTAATCCTAATCCCGTACCTTTTTGAACTTTTTTTGCCGATGAACTTTGCACGAACAATTCAAATATGCTCTCTAATTCTTCGGGGTAAATGCCCAATCCTGTATCCGCAATCTCAAAGTAAATAACAACCGTTTTTTTAGTGTCTTTAATTTTGTTTAACATTTCGCCTTCTGTCGGCTTAGTTATTCCTTCTTGATAGTGCCGTACTGTGAGTGAAACTGAACCATTTTCCGTAAATTTAACCGCATTATCTAATAGATTAATCAGCACTTGTCGCAACTTAATATCATCACCTTCCACGTATTGAGGAACATCTGATGAGCAGTCAATAATTAGGGTTTGCTGAATAATCGATCGCCCGCAAAGAACAAGTGCGATCGATATCCTCTAGCTCCATTTAAGATGAGTTT
>NZ_JAUBRP010000071.1:0-5773 GCF_036701935.1 Microcoleus sp. M2_D5
CGTCCCGCCCGTCCACTCATGACGGGCGGGACGCCCATCCCACAAACTTGTGGAAGTTATTTAATTCTCATTCCTTAGAAAACGAGCATTGTCCGGGATTTAACCGATGGATTTTGAGCAAAGAAGGGGAAGCATCCCCTTCTCCCAATCTCTCAGTCTTTGCCTTCCTAGCTCCACATTCCTATACTTTGGGGGTCGCGGTCTGGATACCTAGAAACAGGAAAATGATTACTTATTTCTGTTGATTCACATTGCTTTAATGGATCATCTATATCGGTTTTATTTGAGGTATCTACCGCAGATTTTTGCACGGTGTCTGAGCTTTCTGCTGCGGCAGGAAGGGCTTTTTGTTGTTTGATTTCAGGTTCGAGCGGAATGAACTCCAGACGCATTCTAAGTTTTCCTTTAGTCCAGTCTTTGCCAGCACTTAATAGCTCGCAATCCAGGCCGTCTGAGAATAATTTTTCGTCTACCAATTTTGACTGCATGATTGCCATAAATTCGCTGACTTTGAATGTACATTGATACATCAAAGCGCTGGTAGGGGCAGAAACAACATCGTCTTGTTGGGGAAATATTGGGGATTCGTCCATATTAATTGTCCTTATTTTAATGAATGAAGTTCGGCAACGAGCAATGTACGGGATGTAACGGATGTGAGGAAGACCGAATTTATAAGAAGGAAGAGGGAGTTAATTATTAGAATCTCGCTGGTTGAGTAAGGTGGGAATGGCCCACCCTACAACCGGAGATTGTATTAATCCCGATTCTTTGACTTATCCTGTTCTTCTATGGCTGATTGGTCGATCGGGAATTAGAAAAACCAACCGTAGGAATGTAAACCTTTGCCTAAAAGATTAACGCCTAGATAGCAAATCCAAACTACCACAAAACCTGTGGCGGCTAAAATTGCTGGGCGTCTTCCCTGCCAGCCACGAGTAATGCGGGCGTGCAGGTAAGCAGCAAATACCAACCAAGTAATCAGCGCCCAAGTTTCTTTCGGGTCCCAACTCCAGTACGATCCCCAAGCTTCGTTAGCCCAAACTGCACCGGCAATAATGCCAACTGTCAGTAAGGGGAATCCTAAACCGATGATGCGATAGCTAATGTTATCAAGAGTTTCTGCTAGATTCAAGCGCTGGGGCGAGAGAGGTTCTGCGGTTTGAGTTGGGGCGGTTGATGGGGTTTGAACGGTGGCTAATTCGAGCACTGCGGTGGTACCCAAACCGTTATTGTTGGAGTTGAAAGAGGGTTCGCTGAAAACTAAGGCGCTGTCGGCGCTGGTTTCTGCATTTTGAGGTTCGGGGTTTTGAGGGCGTTGGAGGCGGTAGTTGCCGTTGCGGTTGCTGTTGGTGCCGAAGGAACTACCGGTGAGTTCGATTTTTTGGCCGCGGGTGACGATTAAAAAGGCGATCGCCAGTAACGCTCCTACCATTAAAGTTGAGTAACTGAGCATCATGACGCTAACGTGCATCATCAGCCAGTTTGATTTGAGGGCGGGTACTAGGGGCTCTGCTGATTGCATGGTGGCGGGCAGAGTCAGGGCTGCAAAGGCGGATATTGCCATTGCTACGGGGGATGTGGCTACTCCTACTAAGCGGGAACGGCTCATGTTTTCCGCGACTAGGTGGATGGCGGTGATTCCCCAAACTAGGAAAAATAGGGATTCGTAGAGATTGCTTAAGGGGAAGTAGCCGGCTTCTATCCATCGAGAACCGAGTAAAGCGGCGATGGATAGGTTGGCGACGGCCATTCCTGCGGTTCCTAGGGCCCCCAGGTAGGGAATGCCGGGGAATGCTGCGCCAACCCAGTAAATCAGCATTGTTGAGAACAAAACGGCAAAGGAGATGTTGTCCAGCCAGTTCTGGAGTACGACCAGATCCATAAAAATTACTCCGGTAGTGTTTTTACTTATTTTTGCTAACTAGATCGATCGTACTGGGGTTGGGCAGTTTTGGGTTTGAGATTTTGAATTTTTGTGGCAATTATGAGTGATGGGCGGTTGTTGAGGTGCGAGTGGGCGATCGCGCGGACGCATACAACAAGCTACTATTGACCCACCAGACGAGTGTCACCCCGTCAATCGATTTTAGATTTTAGATTTTAGATTTTAGATTTACTTGCGCGAGATAAATGCCGGGGCTTGAGGATTTTCGATTTGAGATTTTGGATTGATTTGCGCGAGATAAATCACGTGGCGGGTACCACCTTTGAAATTCGCTTGTCAAGTCACGTTTGTTGATTCTGGCTGACGGATTGAGGTTGGACGAGTTGAAAGTAAGGAAACACCGAATGCTGATGGGCGAAATTCGATCGCCGATTAACCAAATGAGGACTGACGCATGGGGGCCAGAAACCGGGTTTTTTTACGACAACTCTTGGTTGTTACCCAGAGAAAGAGTAAAAAACCCGGTTTCTTTGTCGGGAGTGCGTCCCAGACTAAATGGGGGCCAGAAACCGGGTTTTTTTACGACAACCCTTGGTTGTTACCCAGAGAAAGAGTAAAAAACCCGGTTTCTTTGTCGGGAGTGCGTCCCAGACTAAAAATATAGGATGTTTTTTGGTCTGGGGCTATCTGGAATCCTTGATTCATCAAGGCGAGTCAAATCTCAAATCTCAAATCTCAAATCTCAAATCGACTGACGGTTGGATGAGTTGCACAGGCTAGAGGAGATGTTAAGGTAATGCGTCGAGATTCTATATTTTACAAGTTATTTCAAGAAGCTCCGACGCTGCTGTTTGAGCTATTGGAAGAGTCACCATCGAATGCGGAACAATATCGATTTGACTCCGTTGCGGTGAAGGAACCGAAGTTTGAAATTGATGGGGTGTTTTTGCCGCCGGATGCTGAGCCTGGAGTTGTATATTTCTGTGAGGTGCAGTTTCAGCGGGATGAATTGCTTTATGAGCGATTGTTTGGTGAGTCGTTTTTGTATTTTTATCGCAACCGTCAGCGATTTACAGATTGGGAAGCGGTGGTAATTTATCCTACTCGATCGACTGAACAATCAGACACGCATCCCTATCGATCGCTCTTGAACTGCAATCAGGTGCATCGCGTATATTTGGATGAGTTGGGGGATATTGAACAGTTGCCGCTGGGGGTGGCGCTGATGGCTTTGACGACGATCGACGAAGCGAGTACGCCCGAAGCGGCGCGATTGTTGCTGGCGCGATCGCAGCGGGAGGAATCTGAGGCAGCGAGTCGCGCCATAATAGAGATGCTGACGACAATACTGGTTTACAAGTTCACAAATTTGAACCGAAGGGAGGCAGAGGCGATGTTAGGGATTACGCTTGAGGAAACTCGGTTTTATCGGGAAGCTAAGGAAGAAGGCCGCGAACAAGAAGGAAGAGCCTTGATTTTACGTCAGTTAAATCGCCGTCTGTTCAATCGGCGAGTTGGAACATTACCGGAATCTATCACTACTAGAATTGCTGATTTGTCGATCGAGCAAATTGAAACTCTAGCAGAGGAATTGTTAGATTTTCAGTCGATCGAGGATTTAGAGGTTTGGCTGGAGAATTTGCCGCAGGGAGATTGAAACGAGGTTAGGAATTGCACTTGAGGGGGGCGATCGCGCCATTTACGCGCACAAACACATCAAACGTACTCCCCCTCTACTTCCTGGGTTTTGGGGTTCTTTTGGTGCATCCGCCGTTGCTGAGAGGATGTTAAGGGTGCGATCGGGGATGATTCCGGCGATTTAGAGGCTGATTGAAGATGGTGGAAGATGTTTTGGGCGACGATCGTAAGCTGTTCTACATTTAAATTGTGTGTCAAAAATTAATAAAAATTTTGTGGGACGGGCTTCTAGCCTGTCCCGAATTTCCAATTTAAATGCTCCACAGCTTACCCACAGACTTACGTTAAATTAGACCTCTTGCAAAAAATAGCTAAGACGGGATCTCCGGCCCCTTCCACAAGAAAAGATGGGCGTTGCTGAATCTCGGTATGAAACGATCGCACAAACGCCGAAGGAGCGCTCTAAATTGCGATCGATTATACCCATATTCCCCAACCCCGCCGATCGAAATCTCCCACAATTAGCCAACAATCGATCGACTAAAACAAACCTTATTACCAAGGATTGCCAATCATTCTAAAAGCAGACCAATAATAAGGATGAGAGAAATTCTGAGTCGTCGTGTTTGCCAATTCCGGGGGTAGCGGCAGATTGCCAACAGAAGTGTGCAGCATCCCCCCTTCAATTCGCACCTCTTGGCGCAACATCGCTAATTGGGCTTGCCGCAGTGCTTCTGCTTTAATCGGAGCAGTTTTTAACTGCCCGTAAAACTCCGCCATCAACCCCAAACTGCCCTCGTCGCTGACATACCAAAGAGTCGCCATAGCCGATTTAACCCCCGCTTGCACGGCTAACCCGCCAAAGCCCAACTCGGCCTCTCTATCGCCCACAGCAGTCTTGCAAGCACTCAAAACTAACATTTCCACTTGCGGGCTGTGCCATCCCATTTGCCGCAACTGATCCAAACGCAGTTTAGTATCCCACAACTGAATAAAGGATTCGCTAGGAGCTCCCGATCGAAATTCGGCGTGAGTAGCCAAGTGAATCATCCCAAAAGGATACTGCTGGCGCTGCGATTTTAAATTAGCCAGGGTGAAAGCTTCGTTCAAGAAAGACTTGCCGGGCCACTGCTGCGGCGTGATTGTCGATACTTCTATTTCCACCGCAGGCAAAGGACTCATCTCTGGAAATTGCGACGCCCCCATTGCCAGAACTTGGGTATTTTTGAAATTGGTGGCGCTGGTATCTGTCAAACTCAGACTCGGCATCGATCCAACACTGTAACGCTCTACCAGAAAGCCTTTGCCGTCGTGCAGGGCACCCATCGGTATCGATCGCAACCCCATATCTGAGATAAAAGATAAATTATCAATGCCTTTGGCTTGCAGTTCTGCTTCGAGCGGCGCTACCATCCACAGGTAGAGTTGCTGAGCCAAGGGCAAATAACTTTTAGTGTTGCGCTTTACCGGATTAGTCAGTTCATCGCGAAATTTGCGAACAGCTTCCATTACCTGGGCGCGAGAGGTTCCAGGGATGCGCTGGCGAACCGGCACGCCTTCGGGGGCGATCACCATCATTTCCAGTTCGTCAGAGGCTTGAATTTGCTGTTCTACGCGCAAGATGGAAGAACTGCTGTAAGGCCGATCGACTGTAGAGCCCCTGGGTACAAAGCTGATATAAATGAGAGCGGGTTTGATCCCTGTGGCTTGTTGGACACTGCGAAGGGTATTTTGGGCATCTTCTAAGGTGGCGATCGTATTTGTTGATGGCAAATTTAGGTAATCGACAAATTCGCTGGTAAATCTCTCCTCCACGGGAAAAATAACAGAGCCGACGTTAGTTGGCAACTTGGAAGCTTCAAGATTCCCAGACGCGGGAGGTGAATTGCGCTGTTGCAAGGAATTAGATATCTGGTTTTGCTGTTGCAAGCTGGGGGAAAATAAACGATTTGTGCTGGGCGGCTGGTTGGCTGGGAGTACCTGTGTCGGTATCGGTGCGAGATTTATGGGCGCAGCAGCAGGCGCAACCACTGGATTTTGAGTAATTGTCGGTGCTGGTGGCAGATTTGAGACCGGTGCTGGATTTTGAGTAATTGTCGGTGCTGGTGGCAGATTTGAGACTGGTGCTGGATTTTGAGTAATTGTCGGTGCTGGTGGCAGATTTGAGACCGGTGCTGGATTTTGAGTAATTGTCGGTGCTGGTGGCAGATTTGAGACCGGTGCTGGATTTTGAGTAATTGTCGGTGC
>NZ_JAUBRP010000071.1:5873-23781 GCF_036701935.1 Microcoleus sp. M2_D5
GCTGGTGGCAGATTTGAGACCGGTGCTGGATTTTGAGTAATTGTCGGTGCTGGTGGCAGATTTGAGACCGGTGCTGGCGCGGGCACTGGCGCGGGCGCTGGTGCGGGTGCAGGTGTTGGTGCGGGCGCTGGCACTGGTGCTGGTGCGGGCGCTGGTGCGGGTGCAGGTGCGGGTGCGGGTGCAGGTGCGGGCGCTGGCGCTGGTGCCGGTGCGGGTGTTGGTGCGGGTGCGGGTGCAGGTGCGGGTGCTGGTGCCGGTGCGGGTGTTGGTGCGGGTGCAGGTGTGGGTGCAGGAGTTGGCGCTGGTGCTGGTGCTGGCGCGGGTGTTGGTGCTGGTGCTGGCGCGGGTGTTGGTGCTGGTGTTGGTGTTGGTGCTGGTGCAGGAGTTGGTGCAGGTGCAGGAGTTGGTGCAGGTGCTGGTGCTGGTGCAGGAGTTGGTGCAGGAGTTGGCGCGGGTGCGGGTGCAGGTGTTGGCGCAGGAGTTGGTGCTGGTGCTGGCGCAGGAGTTGGCGCGGGTGCGGGTGCGGGTGTTGGTGCTGGTGTTGGTGCTGGTGCTGGTGCTGGTGCTGGTGCTGGTGCAGGAGTTGGTGCAGGAGTTGGTGCTGGTGTTGGTGTTGGTGCTGGTGCAGGAGTTGGTGCTGGTGCTGGTGTTGGTGCAGGAGTTGGCGAGACTGAAGAAGCCGTAATGTTAATTTGGGTCGGCTGTACTATCTGAGGGCCAGGGCTGAAATAACCTCCCTGTGTAATAACATTTTCTTTCTTTGGGCCCCCAGTGGCAATGCTGCCAGCAGTACCGTTGAGTCTGTTATAGTCGGGGCCGACGCTAAAAAGAGTATTCGAGGCTTCGCCACCGTGGCGAATGGTAATATCTCCACCATTGGCGCTACCAGTCGTGGATGCGGAAATGCTGCAAGCTTGCGACAAGCAGTTGTTATCGTTTGTGAAAGTGCCTGTAGCTCGGAAATTGCCGCCGGCTGTAATGTCAATCTCCCCTCCGCCTGTTCTACCTTCGGTGTTGATATGGGTTACTTCGATATCGTTGCGCGCGTTGAGGGTGACTTCGCCACCTTGTTTTTCTTGGGAGTTGGCGTCTATGAACCCTGTTTGGATGCTGCTTGAGGGTGCTGCAATACTAACGTCTCCGGCGTTGCTGTTTTTGTCGATCGATCCTGCGTTGATATTGCCTGTTTCTACTTTTCCTGTACGGCTGGTGACGGTGATGTTGCCGCCTGCGGTGGTGTCGGAGTCGGAGTCGAGATCCGCAGTGCGAATGTCGCCCCTAGCTTCTATGGCGATTGGGCCGCCTTGGGAACTCGTCAGGTTTCCGCTGACTGCAATGCTGTTGGCTGCTTGAATGTCGATCGCCCGAGCGTTTGCATCTTTTAGTGCCACGTCCCCCGCTGCTACTGCCCGGTTAGAGGCCGTGAGTACCACTTCACCGCTGGCATTGACGCTGATGCCTGTAGCGTTCGTTTCACCGATGCCTGTGAGCAGTTCGGGCAAGGAGGCGATCGAAAATGCAGAAGCTGTGCTGGATGTTCCAGTGCTGCTCGTTGCTGAGGGCGGCTCGATTTCCAAACTCAGCAAATTGCCTCGCTGGCTGACGCGCACTAAATTTGTCCCGGAAACTGATGCTACGGTAAGTTGACCGTCTGGGGCCGAAAGGCTGCCTGTGCTGACAACGGTGCCGCCGAGCAAGGTTAAGTTCTGCCCTGACTTGACTGCTAAGTCTGCCGTGCTGATAATTGCCCCTGCTCGATCGGCCCCAAAAGCAAAGGAATTGGGCGCGCCTCTGAGAGATGTGTAAGTGCTACTACCGTTGGCGTTAAACGAATTTGAACCAAATCCAATAGCGGTGGCGGTAGTTGCTGTGAAAGAAGCCGGCACGTTTAAGCTGGCACTGTTGCCAAATATGATGCCGGATGGATTCATCAGAAACAAGTTAGAATTGCCGCCGGTTACTTGAATTAAGCCGTTAATAATCGAGGGTTTGCCGCCGCCTATTCCCGCTAAAATGTTGCGAATGTTCGGGTTTGATATAAAGTTGGCAATCTGATTTTCCGACAAGCCGAATTCTGTAAAGCTGTGGAAAAGATTTTGTCGATCGCTCGATAATTGTCCGCCTTCAATATCGAAGCGAGTTGGCTGCCCGGGAGTTCCGTTTTGGGCTGCGGGAGTGACGGTAGTGCCCGTTGCGTCCGCCGCTGGAACAATTGTTTGACCTGCGGCTTTTGCTTGCAAAAAGTAAAGGTTTATTAAGACAATTGGCAGAGATACTGCCAGTTTGCTTGTTCTTTTTTTGGACAGCAATTTAGCCTTTGTTTGAATATTTTTGGCGGTTTTCATATGTTTTTAATTGGTAAAATATAGACAGAAAAATTAGGAAAATAAACCTAGTTTGTCTGAGAATTTGGGGTTAAAGACTGTATATTTATGAAGCTGCCGGGTTTCGGACTGCAAGTGCGTTCCAGAATCACTTTCCCGACTCACTGAGGAAAATTTCCCTGTAAAATTTGCCTCTGCATTTGCAATTCCCCGATCGTATCTTCTCCAGAATTTAAATATAACTCGCAATGCCTAGAATCTGTATCTTCCCGATGACATATAAAAAAAACTGGCTTTCCTAGACGCACTCCGACCCCTAGAAACCGTTTTTTTTACATTAGTGAGAGTTTGAAGGAAGTATGGCGGTTTAAAAATTTGCCTTCTGCGGCCAGAACTGACGGGGGAAAATCCACGTAAAAAATCTTTCTTTTCCTTTTACAGCATATTCCATGTATATGTGGTACACACAATCAAGTAGTAAGTAAGGTGCGTCGCCACCCGCCCATCTGCAAGTTCCATTAAACTTATTAGCAGCGAGGCACCCTACATAACTGGACGCAACGGGTACACAAAGTGTAGGGTGCGTCAGAAACGGTCAATTGCTTCTTCATTCCTGGACGCAGAAACCCAGTTTTTTTACGAAAACACTTATTTGCAGTCCAAGGCTTAAAAAACTCGGTTTCTTTGGTAGTCATGGACGCAGGGGTGCATAGAAACCGGGTTTGTTAACGAAAATAATTCGTTGCAGCCGACAGAAACGATAAAAAAACCCGGTTTCTTTAGTCCCTATGCGTAAGTCTTGTTCTTGCTTCTTGCTTGTTGCTTCTGGCGGCTGCGTTTCGATTTTAATCTGTCGCCCTGTGAGTGTTTAAGGGGGTGTGCAGGCGGATTTGTGGCAGGATTTAAGAGTTAATTGGGTGAAGTTTGGACAGTGGGCGAGGGACTGGGTGAAGCAGGGCGCGGTGAAGCAGGGCGCGGTGAAGCAAGGCCCGGTGAAGGAGTGGATTGGGTGGATTTTTTGAGACCGACAAAAACGTCATAACGGGTGGTACGATCGCCAATGACGGCCGCTGTAACGCCGATCGACCGCGTGGCGTCTATCCACATTTTTTGGCTGGGAGGAAACTCCGGCAAAGCTAGGTTTTTCGGATTAAAGGCACTCTCGGTGTCGATGAAGAAATTGCCGTTGTGGGGTTGAAGTTGCGATCGTACTGTTTTCTGGAACAGTTCGCTGCTTAAAAGCGGACTTTTCGGTGCCGGAACGATCGTATCAACCACGGGAGCTCCTACTGTCATAAACATTACATCGTTCATCCAACCGCGAGTTACCGTAATCCCTCCAAACGGCGATGTCCATTTAATCGCCGGTTTGCCGCCGACTTGAATTTCCTCCACTCTAAATCCTTTAGTTTTCATCGTTTCATCAAGCTGTTTCAGGGATTTGTTCGCAGCCCCCTGGTTGTTTGTTTCCACCATAAATACAAATCCGGCAGCAAATTTGTCTCTGGGATTCTGGGCGGGCGCCGGTATTAATGATAGAGAAAATTCTCCCGCCATCCAGTTCATTAAGTCTTTATCTAAATCCATGCCGGTAGTGGATTTTAAACCTGTGCGTAAAACTTGGGGATTAATCGGGGAAATCGGGTTTGCATCGGCTCCCAATACGTAGTCTTGCCACAAACGCTGCAAGTTGCCGCCGGATACCATCATGATTGTATTGTTTGGCAGGCGGTTAACCATTTTTAGAGCATTGTTTTCTACTGCTATTCTTCTGGTAGAATCGGGTTTTAGCCAAGAGACTGATTTGAAGGCAATTCCTTCTTCTTCCAGCGTCGCTGTGGTGGCAAATCCCTGATTTTGTTGCAGTTTTTCGAGGCTTTCTGGCGAAATTTCGCGGGCTGAGTTGGCGGCGGCATAGGCGGTGGCAACGGGCATATTGACGTAGATTTGACCGAAGGCTCCCGGACTTTTTATTTTGTCTGTGGCGTCTGCATAGCCAGGGGTTTTTGCTAGGGAAGGTTCGCCTTTGTATGTGTCGATTATTCTGTCTGTAGCGCTAGGATCTGTGGTGACTGCTAGATACCTTGTGCCGAGTACCGCGACTGAGAAATTGCGATCGGGTACGCCTTGAGTTTCTGTGACTTGCACCCCTTTATAATTACGCTCAACTATTTTTCCTTGGCTCAGAGGCCTGGGTTTTGCTAATAATTCTTTGGCTTTGACTGGGTTGGCAATTGGCAGGATAATTGCCACTGACTGTTGAATTGGCGGAGATGGGGGCGCGTTGGGTGCCGGCGAGGGGGCTGGTATAGCTATTTTGTTGCGGAGAAAGGCTACCATTGCTGTGTTACCCACCCAGGGTTGAATGTCTTGCGCGTAGGCGTAGCCGTTGCTTGTGAGCAGGCGATCGCGCATTTCCGTTAAAAACCTCTCAAACGAAGCTTTTGACTCCGGCGTGCCAAATTCTCGCAGTCTATTCCACTGCGATTCATCGGTGCTGATGGATAGGGCCATCATCGTATCTTGCGGGACAACCGTTGCCCCCGGCGGCAAATCTTTGGCGGGCCCACGGGAAATGACGAGGTAGTAGGTGACAAAGCCTAAACCGATCAGAAGTGTGGCGGCTCCGATCGTAAACAGCAGGGAAGATTTATCTTTCTTAAACATTATTCGTAAGGTTCGGGTGCTCGCAACATGATAGATTATTTTCTTGGCTCATGTAGCAGATACATTAGCAGATACATTTAACCGGGCAAATTTAGGAAACTCGAATTTACCCCTCCGGGAACAACCAGAAAAACAGTCCTTACTTGAATCAGACAGTAGGTTAGGCTCCTGAAACGAAACCTAACACAAAAAATGTAGCAAGACTTTTGTGACAGTTGGCCTTAGTCCTGATTAATTGAATCAGTTTCTGGCCTTAAAGTCTTTAAAGATAGTTTGAAACGAGTACATCATTCGGTGGACATCGTTTGTGGCTCTCGGAAAGATGTTGAGTTCCCATTTTTTGCGCGCGGTAGTTAGCAGTTTTGCTATGGGTTGGGAGTAACTGTTAGAAATGAAATAGCTGCCACCTTCGTAGCGAATATCTGACGCTAAGCCGATAAAAGCACCGGCCATTTCTAGTTGAAGTTCTGAAGTGCTGTGTTCCGATTTTACTGCTAAAATTACCTGCGAGTGCCGGGGTTCGCGGTTGAGCAATCGACAGATATTTGCTTCTTTTTGGTACAAAATTAACACGTTGCAGTTGTGCAGAACTCCGGCTCTACCTTGGACTTTTACTCCTAGGTGAACTTCCAGGGCTGGTTTGTCGGGAAATTCCACCACAGCATGAGTATAGGGATGTGCAGTTCCGTGGATTTTTCCCGCTGTTTTTCTAAATGTTAAATATTTCGGTGTTTCGTCGTCTAAAACATTGTTGTAATAAATAGTACCGCCTTCATTAGCAACTGCTTTTAGCAGAATAGTGAAGAGGTAAGTGTCAAAAATTCTGGCTTGTTCTGCTGCTGTGTTAAAATCTGGATCGATCGAGCTTTTTAATTTGCTTTTAATTTCGGAATTGATGGCGTAGTTGCTGGGCCCGGAGGGCAGTTTTTCCAGCAAGTGCTTGAGGGCGATCGCCTGTTTGTGGCGGGGGGCTGTGACGCTGGAGGTAAACTCAATTGTTTTGGCAGTTTCGGCACCTGAATTGGCAAAAGTAATTTTTGTGCCGAGGGGAGAGGTTTCAGATTCTACTTTCAAGAAATAAGCAATTTCGTCTTCCATTTCGGAAGTGTTGACCGTCGCTTGTTCGACAGCATTAATTAACAGCAAAAGTTGTTCTTTTGCGGTATAATCTTCTATCTTGAGCAGAGGTGTTTTTCTTTTGAGCGATCGCTCTTCAATTACTTTGCCTATCTCTACAGTATCCGCTACTTGTTGCACTACCCAACCCAAATTAAACTCATCCAGAATTGCCGCCAGTTCCTGATAGAGTTTGGCGTACTCGATCTCGTCCATAATTGTTTCTGCGCTGCACACTATTCTGATTATACAAGGTAGTTTGATTTTTTTGTCAATAGCTGTGAGCGACTCTGCAGATTGCCTGTGATGGCGGATTTGCCGAGTGTTCGAGTGTCCGAACGGGGAAAATCTTCCCTCGCTCCTCAATATCCATCCGTTAAATCCGTTAAATCCCTGATAAAATTTGTTGCCGAACTTCCTTTTGCTTGAGAAAGACGATTAGTAGTAATACCAATTTCAAAACAGAATGCAACTGCCTGCAAGCTGCCAACCCCCATAGTCATCAGTCATTCCCAGTTTTTCAATTCTTCAATTCTTCAAATCTAAAATCTAAAATCTAAAATCTAAAATGGTATAAGCTATTCTACGACATTTGTAGCGATCGAACTATGGCAACTATCAACGACAACTACCTCAAACTCAAAGCCGGCTACCTGTTTCCCGAAATTGGGCGCAGGGTGAAAGCCTATGCAGAGGCAAATCCCGAAGCGCCCATCATCCGGCTGGGGATTGGCGACGTAACGGAACCGCTACCGGCTGCTTGTCGGGAGGCGATGGTGAAGGCGGTGGAAGACATGGGTTCGCGGGATACCTTTAAAGGATACGGCCCGGAACAAGGTTATGAGTGGCTGCGGGAGAAAATTGCCGAGCACGATTTCAAGTCGCGGGGATGCGATGTGGATGCTTCGGAAATCTTTATTTCTGATGGTTCTAAGTGCGATTGCGGCAATATTCTCGATATCTTTGGCAACAATAACACGATCGCAGTTACCGATCCAGTTTATCCGGTGTATGTAGACACTAACGTGATGGCCGGACACACGGGAGATGCGAACGAAAATGGCGAATACGGCGGCTTAGTTTACCTGCCAATTACAGCAGAAAACAATTTTACTGCCCAAATTCCCACCGACAAAAAAGTCGATTTAATTTACTTGTGTTTCCCGAATAACCCGACGGGGGCAACTGCAACCAAGGAACACTTGCAAGCTTGGGTAAATTATGCTAAAGCTAACGGTTCGATTATTTTCTTCGATGCGGCTTACGAAGCGTATATTACCGATCCGAGTTTACCGCATTCTATCTACGAAATTGAAGGGGCGCGGGATTGTGCGATCGAATTTCGTTCTTTTTCCAAAAATGCTGGTTTTACGGGTACTCGCTGCGCGCTAACAGTTGTACCGAAGACTTTGACTGGAAAAGCAGCAGATGGTTCCGATGTCGAAATTTGGAAGCTGTGGAACCGCCGCCAATCTACTAAATTTAACGGAGTTTCTTACATCGTGCAGCGCGGTGCTGAGGCGGTTTATTCGGAGGCTGGCAAGGCACAAATTCAGGCTTTAGTCAATTTTTACATGGAAAATGCTGCAATTATTCGCGAGAAATTGACAGCGGCGGGAATCGAGGTTTTTGGTGGCGAAAATGCACCTTATGTGTGGGTGAAAACGCCTCACGGTTTGTCGAGTTGGGATTTCTTTCAGAAGTTGCTGGAAACTTGCAATGTGGTGGGAACTCCGGGTTCTGGTTTTGGTGCGGCGGGTGAGGGTTATTTCCGCATTTCGGCGTTTAACAGTCGGGAGAATGTGGAAGAAGCGATGAGACGGATTGTGGAGAAGTTTAAGGTGTAAATGGGCGAGAGATAAGTCTTTTTGGGGCGGGCTCTCCGGCCCACCCCACAAGAAATTAATATGTTGTGGAACAGGCATCTTGCCTGTTGCTTTGGGCGGGCTTTTCTGCCCAGCCCACAATAAATTGATAGGTTGTGGAACAGGCATCTTGCCTGTTGCTTTGGGCGGGCTTTTCTGCCCAGCCCACAATAAATTGATAGGTTGTGGAACAGGCATCTTGCCTGTTGCTTTGGGCGGGCTTTTCTGCCCACCTCACAATAAATTTGATATGTTGTGGAATAGGCATTTTTTCAAAACATTGCATGACTTCGTTTAAATAAAACGCCTCAATTATAATATTCCATTTTCTATCCATCAGCATCGCTAGGAAAACCAAATTGGTCTGGTAATTCAGCAGAGGTAATTTGCAAAATCTCTAGCAACTTCTTGTATTGAACAGGCGTTAGCTTCGGTACAGATCGCCCAGCTTCCCAGTTGCTTACCGTCGCTTCCGTAACGCCAAGTGCTTCTGCTAGCTGCTTTTGAGTCATAAACCGCTGAACTCTCAGTCGCATTAGGGGCGATCGATCGGCTCTTTCTGAGGTTTCCATAGGCTATTTGTTAAGTTATATTAATTTATTTGGGTTTTGCCTAAAATGATTGACATCTACCCTAAATTAATTTAGATTTAAGCCAATAGAGATTAGACAGCACCAGCTAAGCCACTTGTGCTGTAGGGGAATTGCTGTCTTTTCTTCAACTTGTTATTGTACGCGGTTTTACCGTTACAAAGCATCAAACCTATCCAAAATTATTGGTCAAAGCTATGTTGCAAGATTCATCATCCAACCAAACATCGCCCAATGTTTTAACCAACCAAACCTTTGAGGCCGATCGCGAAGCAGTCCGTCACGTCATCATCGGTTCGCCGCTGGGGGTACGCCGAACTATCCACCAACTGCACGCATTGCGCTACGAGGAAGCTGTTCGTTGGACTCATCCCATCGCGATTCCCGACAATCGCATCATTATTACACCCGATCGGGGAGAAATCATGAGTCTGTTAGTCAAATTAATCCGGTTGCAATGAAGTCTAAATGTGCGATCGCACTTTAGCAACTGAGTCAAAAGTGCGATCGCGGTTATTCAGCCATCTCGTACCATCCAAACTAGCATTCCCAAAATTTCGTCCACCGGAGGCAAGGCATAGTCATTAAGATCGATCGATACAATTTTTTCCTCTAGTTTAAGAAATCGCCACTGCGTGCCGTTACTGACACTGCCATAAATAACTGAAATTGGTTTTTCCTTCGCTTCATTAAACTTCTGCATTGCCACCATTTCTGCAACGCACTGTCCAATTCCTGTCTTCAAATCGGCTTTTTTAGCCTCAACAACCGCCACTGCGGGTGCTTCAATCTCCAACATTTCTGGAGAACGACTAATCAAATAATCACAAATCCCGTTTAGTCCAGTTTCGTAATCAACCGTAAAGTCTTCCCCCGAAAACAAGCTAATATTCTGCTGCAAAATCTTCCTGACTTCCAGCAGTACCGGAGTAATAATCATTTCCGATCGAGCTTTTTCGCTACCTGTCGCCACCGCTACGGGTAAACTATTTGCCAAAAAATCTGTCAGGGTTGCACTCGGAGCGATCGGAGTTATTTGCGGTAGAAATCTCGGCCCTTCTACAGTTGTTAATCCAAAGGCTTGTTTAACTTTGATAATTGAGGTGAACTCGCTGTAAGACATCGCTCAATTTATCCTACTACTTATTACTGCCAAATTGTCAACCCCTAAAGGTCGATAAATTGTATCTCTTTGCTGATAATCCCGCCCCAAAGAACTAATCGCATTTTGCAAATCTTCCACAGACTGACAACTGCCGCCAACCGCACCGGCCATCGTTGTAATGTGCTCTTCCATCAATGTACCGCCGATGTCGTTGCAGCCCCATTTCAGCGCTTCTGTAGCTCCATCTAAACCTAATTTTACCCAACTCGGTTGATGATTGGGAATCAAATTTCCCAAGAAGATTCTCGATACTGCGGTGAGTAACAATGTATCTGCTAAAATTGGTTGGTCGCGGCCGACTCGACTCCGCAAAGGTGCCGGTGCTTCCTGTCCAACAAAGGGTAGTAAAATAAATTCTGTGATGCGTGCTGGATAGTTTTGGTCGATCGCAGTTTGTTGGAGCGATCGCACTTTTTCTAAATGCAAAACCTGCTGCCCTGCCGTCTCAATATGCCCGCAAAGCATCGTACTCGTTGTCGGCAAACCCAGACTGTGAGCAGTTCCCACAATTTCTAGCCAAGTTGCCGAATTTAGTTTTTCCGGGCAAATCACCCGCCGCACAGCATCGTCGAGAACTTCTGCCGCGGTTCCCGGCATCGAACCAACTCCCGCATCCTGCAAAGC
This sequence comes from Microcoleus sp. M2_D5, assembly GCF_036701935.1. Lineage (NCBI taxonomy): Bacteria > Bacillati > Cyanobacteriota > Cyanophyceae > Oscillatoriales > Microcoleaceae > Microcoleus > Microcoleus sp. M2_D5. Next base: position 16,225 of record NZ_JAUBRP010000071.1, read on the forward strand.
CGAAATTACATAGCTGAAACTAAGATTATCTTCTCTGGCAATAAATTCTATTTCTTGGGGCGAAAAAGCGTGCAAGTGCAACTGAGGAAACTTATCCTTAATAGTTTTCACCAATTGCAGATAATAAGGCAAAGATGCGCCGTTGAGCTTAGCTTGAAGATTTAAGCCGCCCTGCATACAAATTTCCGTCGCACCCCGCTGCACTGCATCAGTTGCCTTTTCCTGAATTTGAGCTGCATTTAACCAAAAAGCGCCCTCATCTCCCTCGTCGCGGCGGAATGCACAAAAACTGCAATGCTGCTCGCAAATGTTAGTAAAATTAATATTCCGATTGATAACGTAGGTGACAGTATCCCCTGATTGTCGGCGCCGGAGCAAGTCAGCGGTTGTTTGAATAGAAGCTCGCGCGTCTGGCTCTGTTTGCTGCAAAAGTACCAATGCCTCTGCAGAAGAAATGTTATAACCTTGTAAAGCTCGATCGAGAATTGCATCCACAGTTTTCTTTTTAACTCAATTACAGAATTACTGACTAGAATTAAGGCGTTTTTATATTTTAACTAATCAATTATAGAGGAACGATATTTTACAATCTCAAGTCTTACAAAACCATCCTTGACTTTCTGAACACTGAAATTATGGGCATCAACGAAGCAAATCAGGTATTGCCAGTGCCGTCGGGGCCTTTGCAAATTCCTGCTATACAGACTTTCGGTTCAACTTTTACAGACGCACGCACACCGCCAATTTATTTTTCCCTGGTAATTCCCACCTACAACGAGTGCAGGAATATCCAGAGTATTGTGGAAAAATTGAGCCAATTGCTCGATGGCAATATTCCGGGCGACTACGAATTAATTGTAGTCGATGACGACAGCCCCGATCGCACCTGGGAAGTCGCCCTGTCCCTGACACCGGAATATCCGCAATTGCGGGTGATGCGCCGGGAAGACGAGCGCGGGCTTTCAACAGCGGTGATTCGCGGGTGGCAGGCGGCTAGGGGCGAAGTTTTGGGCGTCATCGATGCCGACTTGCAGCATCCCCCGGAGACGCTGTTGCAGCTTTTAGCAGAAATTCAGCGGGGCGCCGATTTAGCGGCTGCGAGCCGTCACGTGGGCGAGGGCGGGGTGAGCGACTGGAGCGTTGTCAGGCGATTTTTATCGCGGGGCGCTCAAACCGTGGGGTTGGTGATCCTGCCGGGAGTGGTGGGCCGAGTTTCCGATCCGATGAGCGGGTATTTTATGGTGCGCCGCAGTTGCATTGCGGGCAAAACCATGAATCCTGCAGGTTACAAAATATTGATTGAAGTGCTCGGCAGAGGCGATATCCGCTGGATTGGAGAAGTCGGTTACGTGTTTCAGGAGCGGCAAGAAGGCGAGAGCAAAGTTACAGGGAAACAGTATATTGAGTATTTGCGGCATTTGCTCAGATTGCGGTTTGCCCGCTGGCCGATGGGCAAGTTTCTGCGGTTTGGCGTTGTGGGTTTCAGCGGCGTGTTTGTGAATATGGGGGTTTTGTACCTGCTGCGGGATATCCTCAATTGGGAGCTGACTCGCAGTTTGATTGTTGCTGCTGAATTTGCAATTATCAGTAATTTTTTGTGGAATGATTTGTGGACTTTTGGGGATATTTCTAAGCGGCAGCCGGGAAAGCGCCAGCGATTGAAACGGCTGTTGAAATTTAACACTATTTGCTTGATGGGTTTGATTTTGAATGTGCTGCTGGTGAATGTGCTGTTTAATGTTTTTAAGGTCAACGAATATTTGGCTAACTTAATTGCGATCGCGATTGTGACTCTATGGAATTTCTGGATCAATATGAAGCTGAGCTGGCGGGTGACCGACGTGAAGTAGGTAATGGGAAAGAGGTAAGAGGCAATGGATAATTGGTAATTGATAATCGATAAAATGACTGATGGCTAATGACGAATTGCTCTCCTGCCCTATACCTTTGAATGACAATTCCCGCATCCAGGATACCCGCCACGTGATTCATCTCGCGCAAGTCAATGCTTCAATTCTAAAATCTAAAATCTAAAATCTAAAATCGATTGACTGAATTAATGATTAAGAACAAACAACTGTTGTTGCTATTGCTGTGGACGGCGATCGCCTTTATTTTGCGCTTTGCCAATTTGGACTCGAAACCGCTGTGGACGGACGAGTTTTCTACTCTAGTTTTTAGTTTGGGCAACAGTTTTCGCGGAGTGCCGATCGATCGCGCGATCGACCTTTCTACATTATTACAACCGCTACAATTAGGTTCCGATGCTGACACCGCCGACGTGCTCCGCAATTTGCTGCTAGAAAGCAACCATCCACCAGTGTATTTTATGCTCGCCCACTGGTGGATGCGACTGTTTGGGCCTTCTGAAGATAGTTTAGTTTGGATTGGGCGAGCTCTTCCTGCATTATTGGGCGTGATTTCAGTTCCCGCTATTTACTTTTTGGGCAAGTTTGCTTTTAGTTCGCGTTTAGTCGGTCAATGTGCGGCAGCGATGATGGCAGTTTCTCCCTACGGCATTTATCTCGCTCAAGAAGCTCGCCATTACACTTTAGGAATCTTATTAGTTATTGCCTCTCTTTTTTGCCTCACATTAGCTGCAAAAACGCTGCAACAGCGCGCTCCCCTGCCTATTTTGGCGGTGCTGCTGTGGGTGGTTGTTAACTGTTTGGGAATTGCCGTTCACTACTTTTTTGCACTGACTTTGTGTGCGGAAGCAATAGCATTAATTGCTGTAATGTGGCAGGAGTTTAATGAAAAATTGCCAATTGACAACAGCCACCAGCCCAATATTTGGCAATTTCAAATCATCTGGCGGCTTTTCGCAGTAGCGATAGGTACTTTAGCTGGCGGTTTAGTGTGGTTGCCGGTATTTTTGTCTAACAAGTACGGCAGCGAATTAACTAATTGGATTGTCAGCGGCGATCGCACATTTTTAGATTGGATCGCGCCGATTTTTCAAGCTTTAGCTGGATGGATCACTGTCATCTCTCTGCTGCCCGTTGAATCGCCAAATTTGGCAGTAGTAGTTGCATCGGCGATCGCCATGACAATATTTTTTATATTGGTGCTTCCCCTGCTGCGAGGCGCTCTTAAAACTTCATTAAAAACAAGCGATACTCGTCTAGGTACTGTTATTTTCAGCGGATTTGTGCTAGGAGCAATTTTCCTATTTTTCAGCTTTGCATATATTTTAGGGATTGACCTAACTCGCGGCGCACGATACAATTTCGTCTACTTTCCGGGAGTAATATTGCTGTTAGGAGCAACCTTGGCGGTTATATATAACACACCTACAGCAAAAAGTCAATGGTTTAATTTTCGGGCGATCGAAGTTCCGGGCAAAAAAGCAGTGGTGCTAATTTTAGCAATGGGTTTTGCAAGCGGTGTCACAGTAAATTCCAATCTCGGCTATCGCAAATATTACAAACCAGACCTTTTAATTCCGGTTATCCGCGAAGTCTCGAAAGTTCCCGTGTTAATTGCCACTACTCAAAAGACTCATGTAGAAATAGGAGAGTTGATGGGGATAGGGTGGGAATGGGAAAGAAGTTCGGCAACGGATTTTGTAGCGGATGTAAAAGATGTTAGGAAGAAAGAAGAAGTTAAAGCCTTTGATTCTCCGCTGTTTCTTTTGGCTAATCAGAGAAGAGATGCGCCGGAAATTGTGGCGGGGATACTTGAAAAGACACTCAGTCAATTGGAACGCCCGCTTGATTTGTGGTTGGTTAATTTTCGCGCACCTGTGAATCTAGAAGCACAAAAGTGTCAGCTTGAATCGCGCGATTTGCCTGCGGTGGATGGGTATGAATATCAAGTTTATCATTGTTCTAGGTCATAGGTAAGTCAGTCTTAGACGCAGAAACCGGGTTTTTTGCGAAAATACTGCATCCCTGCCTTGAATAATGGTGAAAAACCCGGTTTCTTTGGCATTGATGCGTAAAAAAAAGGGGCAACCACGGAGAGATTGCCCCTACAAAGGCGGGAACTAGACCGTTACTAAGAGTCCGCAGCAAAATATTTAATTAAGACGCTCATTACTTCACCGGGATTTTGAGTTGGGACAAGCGGACTCCAGTCAGTAGCGCAGGCAAAATTATCGCGGTGAAAAGCATGAATGACGCGGGAAACAACAGGACGAGAACTGATGATGAAAAGTTTCAGGAGTTCTCGGTTAACTGAAGTTTGCAAGTTTGGTTCTTTAGCAAGGGGCTGATTGAGTTCGGTAGTTGGATTTTCTGGCCCAACCTCGAAAGCAAGTATTAATTCGGTATTGGGTAGCATTTGCCGGATGACTTTCAGGGAAGATTCTGCTTCGCTGCGGCTGCGAAATTGCGCGACGGGCAAGCGCTGAAAGTTGGGCAGGAGTCGGTAAATAATCCAGGCATTGGGAGTTTCTGGTGCGTTCATGGCTGTATTGTAAATTGGGTATGTTTGCCCATAGGAATGTGACAGAATTGCACCTTTTATTTTTAGTGCAGTCTGTTCTGGCTATGGCTGTGCCTATCACAAGCTAGTTAAGCGCTTAAATTAAGCGGTTGATTTAATCTGTTATAATAATATGGTAAAAAAAAGGCAACGTCAACGGCAACCAGAAAAAGAGTTGCCTTTTCGGAGACTGCGGGAGGACGCTAATTTGAGCCAAGAAGAGTTGGCTGTGCGGATGGGGGTGTCGGCTTCGTCGGTGCGGCGGTGGGAAAAGGGAGACGAACCTACGATGACTGTTCGGCAAATGAGGGATTTTTGCCGTTTGGTGGGGGTATCTTTTGATGACTTGCCGGATTATCTCAGTCGGCGAGTAGATGAGGAGGAGTCACTAGAAATTGACGGTCGGAGATTTTGAAAAATTATGAGGCTATTCGAGAACAAGCAATTTTTGGTGAGTTGCTGGTTTGAATTGCGATCGGTATCAAAAAACAACCACGCTATAATTTTTGTAAGTTTTGGGAAAAACTGCAATGTTAAATTACAACTTGCCGAGGTACTTGCCCTCAGCCGATGAACTGCCAGACTCGGACGAAACGCCTGTGGATAATGAACTTCAAGAACTAATACCGGGGTTGCTAAAAGCGATATTGCTCATAATTTGGGCAGAACGCATGGACTGGTTTTTTGGCATAGATATGGGTATCTATTATCACCCTGAAAAACCTCCAATTGTCCCCGACGGTTTCTTGAGTTTAGGAGTAGAACGGTTTTACGATGAAGAATTGCGTCCCAGTTACGTGCTGTGGGATGAAAATGTTGTGCCAACTTTGGTGCTGGAAGTCGTTTCCAAAAAGTATCGCAAGGAATACAGCACAAAGTTGGAGGAATATCAAGCTTTAGGCGTGCTTTATTACATTATCTATTCATCTCGCCGCCGTCGCAAACCCCGATTGGAAGTACATAAGTTAGTTAATGGAAAGTATGAATTACAGTCGGGACATCCTGTTTGGATGCCCGAAATAGGTTTAGGAATTGGTTGTGAAAGGGGAAATTATTCTGGGGTGACGAGGGAGTGGCTGTATTGGTACGACGCAGAGGGAAAACGTTATCTGAGTCCTGAAGAACAGGTGAACAGATTAGCACAAAAATTGCGGGAGTTAGGAGTCGATCCAAATAGTTTGAGGTGAAGTAATTTACGGGTGGAAACCTCAGAGACTGACAAGCGATCGCACTTTCGATTAAAATAATTAAAAAAAGTGCGTTAGCAAAGCTTTCGGCAGGAATCGAGCTTTCATTTCAGTACAAATTTTGCGGCAGAGGTAGCAGATAAAACTTTGAGTAACTCTCAGTATGCTCAACTTTCTGATTGAATTAAATCGCCTGCTGGTGGATGTCGTTTTATAGCTTTGTCAGCGGCCCGAATATTAATGACTCTCTCTCGATTTAAGACTAATGCTGTAACTGTAGCTCGTCCAATTGGAGTCAAACCAACTATTGATAATCCATCCGCCGACCAAATAAAATGTTCGTTCCAACTATCTTGTCGGGGGTTAAACAACGGTACTTCTACGTCTGACTGAGCATCTATCGCTGTAGTTTTATCAGATTTCTTGCGGTTGCAGTGAAAGCAAGCTAGTGCCAAATTGTCAATATCGTTAGTCCCATTTTTAGTTAAGGGAATGATGTGCTCGATAGTAAACTCTACGTACTGCCATTGTTCGGAGGCATGACAATATTCGCACAGACAGTTTGCTCTTTGACGAACTTGATTTTGGATATTTTCAGGGATTTGACCAAGAATTTCAAAGGTGGTACCCGCCACGTGATTTATCCGTGGAATCAATCCAAAATCTCAAATCTAAAATCCTTGCATCCCCCGAATTTATCTCGCGCAAGTCAATCCAAAATCTAAAATCTAAAATCTAAAATCGATTGACGGCGACCGGACATTTCTACACAGTAGGCTGAATCTGGCCCAAGAAAATATTGCGGACAGTCCGATTGACAAAACTGAGGTAATCGTCGATTTCTTCGTAAAGATTGAGTTCTTGTTCTTCGTCAGGATTTAGGGGCAAAGTTTGTTGTTTGTCCAACAGTTCTTGGATGCGATTTTTGACAGCGGTGGAGGCTCTAAAAATTGGTAGGCCTTCCACTAATTCAATGCGGACAGCTCCTTCTATAGGTAGAGTATCGCGCAGGTTTTCCAGTTTTGGCAGGATGAGCATAGTTGTGGATTTTATGGGTTTCCGTCTTGATTATATCTAGGTTTTTTTCAATCTTGCCTCACACTATCCGGCACGCCCACCGCCGAAATACCCGATATTGCCCTTAAGTTTTGACACCGAATCAACTCGTTAAAATCCAAACTGCGCCCTTCAATTTGCGCCACAGCCTCGATCGCCCCCAGCAAATGTCCGGCCGCTTCGGCTTCGTTGTAACCGCGCCTTCCCGCCACTCTAATCGCCGCTTCGTCAGCATCTAACTCTACTTGGGAACTGCGGTTGTCGCGCCAAATTCGAGTCATCGCCAGTCCCGTCAAACCGCCCGCGATCGCAGTGCCGATCGCATCTGCCTGCAACAATTCTACAACAGTCCCGACAATTCCCGCCAGAGCCGCACCTTGATAAATATCCGGTTTAAACCACTTAACATGGCACAGAAAACTTACATTCCGCAATAGCAGTAAATCCCGCTGCGGCTTAGATAGCAGCCGCCACAAATCAAAATTAATATAAATCGGGCGAGATTGATTCCAAGGTAAAGGAAAATCGCAGTCAATTACCGTTGATTGTTGTGGCTTATTAATAATTTTACACGTCATGCGGCCGGAAGCGGGCATCACATCTAACAGGCGGCGAATTTCGGGTTCGGGATTCATAAATTTTGGGGTAATTGATAATTTGTAATTGCATCTGCATAAAAAACAATAATATCTATCAGCGGCTTGTAGGGGCGGGTTCACCAACAATATTTAACTCCCCTCAAAAATCTACAGAAACCCGCCCCCACCCAACCAATAAACTACATCAACGTTCTTGATTTCGATAAAATACGAAAATATAACTGTAAGTATGCGGGGATTTACTGTTGGGTGAGGGCGGGTTTGAGAGATTGTCGATGATTGACAGA
>NZ_JAUBRP010000071.1:23881-33780 GCF_036701935.1 Microcoleus sp. M2_D5
TACTGTTGGTTAACCCGCCCCTACAAGTCTACAGGGGATTTTCTGTTGGGTGAGGGCGGGTTTGAGAGATTGTCGATGATTGACAGATACTGTTGGTTAACCCGCCCCTACAAGTCTACAGGGGATTTTCTGTTGGGTGAGGGCGGGTTTGAGAGATTGTCGATTATTGACAAATACTGTTGGTTAACCCGCCCCTACAAGTCAATTGAAGATATTAAGGGCTTTTCTTGGAGTCAGATTTGGGAGATTCTTGAGCTTTCGGAGCGAGTTTTTCGGCGTTGGGCGAAGGCTTGGGACTGGCAATTGCTGGGGCAACTGACGGCTTTGAATTCGCGGCTGGGGATGCCGGTGATTTCGGAGAATCAGGGGCTGTTAGCGGGGCAGCAGGGGCTGTTTTAGCGCCTAAAATGCTGGCGTCTCCGGTGTCGAAGGTGCCGGCGATGCAAGCGATCATCATTGTGGCTAAGGTGCCGACAAATAATGCTTTCCAACCGAGTTCGGAAATGTCTTTGCGGCGGGATGGAATTAGGGCGATCGTACCGCCGACAAATATGCCGACGGAGGCTAAGTGGGCAAAGCCGGAAAGGGCGTAACTGACAATCAAAACTGTACGATCGCTCACCAGTCCTTTTGCCGATGCTTCTGCTAAGCTTTGATAGGGCGGAATCGCTGTTTCTAACAGCCGGCGACCGATGATTACTGATGCTTGCCAAGAGTCGTCAATGGAGACTCCTGTTAATAGCGTCAGGGGATAAAATAAAAATCCCATAATGTTGGCTAAGGTGACAACTTTGAAAAAGCCACCAATGGGGCCTGGTAAAATTGCCAGCCAACCAAAGAATTGATTGATTAAGGAAACTAAGCCCAAGATTAAAATCAAAACAGCGGCGATCGCCACTGCCATTTTTACACCGTCCAATGCACCAATTATCGCTGCATCGAGAGGGCTGACTCGTTCGATGGGTTCTCCTCCCACTGTCTCTTGTGGCATCGCTTCGCCGTCCGTTTCGGAAATTTCTTCGCCCACAAACTCGCGGCCTTTAGGCTTCCGTTCTTCCTTGGGAATGCCGCCCATTGTCAGCGGCACGCCTGTTTCTGGTACTAAGATTTTGGAGAGGACAAAACAAGCGGGAATGGCGATAATTGAGGCTGAAACTAAGTGTCCTAAAATATTGGGAAAAACAGGCTTTAGAAAACTGACGTAAATTGCTAATGTTGAAGAAGCGGCGGTTCCAAAACAGCAAGATAGGATTGCACAAAGTTCGGAACGAGTCATTTTCGGTAAATAAGGCTTGACGACAATTGCCGCTTCAATTCCTACGAAAATATTGGCCGCGCCGCTGAGGGCTTCCGCGCCGCTCAACCGCATTGTCATATAAAAGATTTTGGCAAAAACTTCGGTGATAATTTGAATCACGCCAATGTTGTATAGCAAGGCCATGAGGCCAGAAAAAAAGATGACTGTCGGTAAAGCTCGAAAGGCAAAAATATATCCTAAATTAACTGCCGGATCTTTACCAGGTATCGGTACAACATTGCTCCCGAAGACAAATCTCGCTCCAGCGTCAGCAGCGGTGAATACTCCATCCAGTAAGCTAGTAAACCACTCTAGGGCGATGCGAGTTGGGGGGAACAGGAATACTAAAAATCCCAAGACTAATTGCAGCCCAATACCCCAGATGATGACGCGCCAAGGTATATACTGAACTTTGCGATTTTCTGAGAAAACCCAGGCGATCGCACATAATCCAAAAATTCCCAGAAACGAGATAAGATTGTAGATTGACATGAGTCGATTCCTTGAAATACTTGAGAATGCCGATCGACGGTTTGCACCACATCAGTTATACTATTCATCTGACGGCAAATGCTAAAAAAAATAACGGGCAGATAAATTACGCACTCAACAGCGTACTGATGTCATTGCTTAGGTCATTCCGAAGTCTGCGGATCTTTAGCAAGCCTTGATTTGCCGTAATTACCAGCAGTTTAGATAGAAACTCTCACACATGGAAGCTTTTGCTCCACATCCTCCTGAATGGACTGCGACGGCGGTTCACGCTAATGAGTTTTGCTGTCCCAAGTGCAATGCTAGCTGCACGGATGCCACTGAGGTCTGGATTAATCGCCGATCGCCAGTATACACCGAGTTCAACCGCCGGAAGTGGCAAGAATTTTACCGCTGCCAGTGCGATTGCGTGTGGTGGGCCTGGAGTAACGACAGGCCACCTTCTGAACTTGTACGTCGCACTCGGAACTCCGATGACGGCCCGGATGACGGCCCGGATGATGATTTTTAGAACGGTGACAGAATTTTCGCTTTTCGCTTTTCGCTTTTATTTAAAATTAGGGTAAGGTGCGCCCGGTCGCACCCTACATTTAGATATGTTAGCCCCAGTTAGGATCGGGAATTAAATAACTTACAATTTTAATTGTTATTGTGGGATGGGCCTGAAAGCCCGTCCAAAAATGACGGGCTTTCAGGCCCATCCCACTTTTTAGAGTGGAAGTTATTTAATTCTCATTCCTTATCAACTAATTCATCACGTCAAGTATTCCCTTGACTACGCCTTCCATGATTCTTTCAATTAAGCTCAATTCATTTTCGCCGATCGACTCATTTAAAAGCATTGACTGAATTCGCTGTCTGTCATCGCGAGTCAGTTCGCCCGACGAAAATATCCGCTCTACTATTTGTTCAGTTAGAAATGGGAAAGCTGGAGTTTGCATGGTTGGTCTCTAAAAGCATCAATATTTTGTTTTTAACTTTATTAGAGGAGCCAGTTATTGTGCGGGTTTTTACTTTTCCACCCAATCAGTGCTCCAATCATAGGACTCTGGGGGGATTTTGTCAATACACTTGTTACAGAACAATACAAAATTTGCCTGAAATTTCCGACATTCTGGCAGCGGGTGGTTTTGGAGTGCGATCGACTCCGGTGGTGGCGGTGTGCGATCGACTTTTTGAAGTTTATGGGCACTTTAGCGGAACATTACAGCTCAAAAAAAATCAAAACGATAAGAGATTAGAATAGGGCATGGGGCATCGGGCATCGAGCATGGGCAAAACAGGGAATTGGTAATAGGGGATTGGCAATAGGCAATTAGCTTTTATGACTTCCCTCGAACCTCTTCCTTCCGGCTAATGACTAATGACTGAGAACTAATGACTAATGACTAATGGCTTCCTCCAATGACCTATTTTCGTTCTGCTCTAATTTTGACATTAGGTTTTTGGCTGCTACCTCTAGCAGTGCGATCGCAACCTGTAGTTCCCGCTACTGACGGCACGAATACTGTTGTTAAGTCCGAGCAAAACCGCACCGACATTAGCGGCGGACAACAGTCAGGAAACGGGGCAAATCTGTTTCACAGCTTCAGTCAATTTAATCTCAGCGAAGGTCAAATCGCTAATTTTCTAACTAATCCAAATATTCAAAATATTTTAGGGCGCATTTCCGGCGACAGTGTTTCCGTTATTAACGGTCTGATTTCTGTAAGCGGCGGCAACTCAAATTTATTCTTAATGAATCCGGGCGGAATTGTCTTCGGTCAAAATGCTAGATTAAACGTGCCGGGATCTTTTTTTGCGACAACTGCTACAGGTATTGGTTTCGGCGATCGCTGGTTCAATTCGACCGGAATTAATGATTACAAAGCTTTACTGGGAAATCCCAATCAATTTAATTTTAATAACTCACAAGTCGGTGCAATTGTCAATGCGGGAAACTTGGCAGTGGGCAGCGGGCAAAGTTTAACTTTGCTCGGTGGCACTGTTATTAATACAGGACAATTATCCGCTCCCAACGGTCAAATTACTGTGGCTGCTGTTCCGGGACAAAATGCAGTCCGCATCAGTCAAACGGGTAACTTATTGAGTTTAGAAATTACTCCGTCTTTGCAGTCAGAAAACTCTGCGCTCGCCCCGGTTTCTTTGCCTCAGTTGCTGACGGGGCCGGGCGCAGCGTCAGCCACAGGTTTAACGACTGACGAACAAGGTCAATTGGTACTCACTGGCGGCCAAACAGTGCCGGTAAATGGGGGAAGTGCGATCGTCTCCGGTTCTGTAAATGTATTTGGCCCTTCTGGGAATGCTGGCGGCACAGTCAATATTTTAGGGGAAAAAGTCGGACTCTTCGGCGCAAATATCGATGCTTCCGGTACTGGCGGCGGAGGTACCGTGCGCGTCGGAGGCGGTTTCCGGGGGATGGAAGCAGTGCCGAACGCACTGGTAACTTATGTTAGTCCTGATTCTACGATCGCAGCAAACGCGATCGACCGCGGCAATGGCGGCACTGCGGTAATTTGGTCAGACAATACAACTCGCTTCTTCGGCAATATTAGTGCTCGCGGGGGCACTGCCGCAGGTAACGGCGGAACAGTAGAAGTTTCCGGCAAAAACGCTTTAACTTTCCAAGGAGAGGTCGATACCCGCGCGACTAACGGCGCGATCGGCAATTTGTGGCTCGATCCGGCAAATATTACGATCGTCAGCGGTAACGGGGACAGCAGCGGGGACTCGACTGGCGGGGAACTGCAATCAGCACCAGAACCCAACGAAACATCGATCTCAGAAGTGCAGTTGGAACAGATGATGGCCGGCAGCAACGTGGTTCTAGAAACCCCCGGCTACATCACCGTCCAAGACTTGCCCGATAACAAACTTTCCCTGCAAGCGAGAACGGGAGACACGGTAACATTTAGATCAGGCGGAGTGTTTGTTGTCAATGACCCCAAGGATTTAATCGAGACTCAAGGCGGCAACATCAACATTTTCGCCAGCAGCATCTCCCTGGGCGGACTAAATGCTAGCGGCGGCAATATCGCTATCACTGCTAACGGCATTGACTTCAGAGGCGGCAGCAATTCTCTCAGCAGTGCGGGGGGAACAATTCGCTTGCAACCCAACGATAACCGAGCAATTCGGATCGGTGGCACCGGCGATATTTTGGGCGTTTTGGACTTGACGGCAAGGGATCTGGGCGCTTTGGCGGGGGATTTCGGCTCGATCGCGATCGGGGGCGAAAACAGCAGCTCGATCGCGATCGTCGCACCCATTACCTTCAACAGCCCGCTGACACTTCAAGGCAGCTCGATCGCGATCGACAATCCCCTGAATACAAGCGGCAGCGCTAGCTTGACTCTCGACGCGCCTCAAACTAATCTCAACGCCAACCTTGCGACATCCGGCGGCAATCTCACTTTTACCGGAAACGCATCCCTCAATGCTGACGTGGCTTTGAGCGCGGAAGTTACCGGCAGCATTCTGTTCTCCGGCAGCCTAGACGGATCTCGCGCCCTGAGACTAGACGCTGGGCGAGTGCACTTCGGCGCTACAGTCGGTCAAGCTGCACCCCTGGCGAGTTTGACTGTTAACGCCCGCAGTACCGAGGTTTCGGGCAATATTGCGACATCTGGCGACATGACTTTCAATAGTAACGTCACAGTCGATCGCACCGCCGCCCTTGCCGCCACCACCGGCAATATCGCTTTTGCCAATACCCTCGACAGCACGCCGGGCCGGGCTCATAATTTGACGCTGCGCGCTGGCGGCAACATTACTTTTGACGGCAGAGTCGGTCAAACTCAGAGGTTGGGCCGGCTTTCGGCAGATGCTGCTAGCGTGACGGCTGCTTCCACAATTGCCGCCCGAATTTTGAGCGTTAACGCGCGAGATTCCGTTACCTTCGGGGGGGACAGCACGGCTGCTTTGGGAGCCGATATCAAGGCAGAAAACGTCCTCCTAGAGGGTAATTTAAGGACGGATGGCGCTAACGTGAACCTGCAAGGAAGCGGGGAGGTTCGGACTGGCAATATTACCTCGAACGGCGGGAGGATTCGGGTTGAGGGGAATACTGTTGCTGCGGGTGCGATCGACTCGTCATCGGCGGGCACAGGAGGCGCGATCGCGATCCAAAGCAATGCCGGCCCTTTAACTGCGGGAGTTTTGAACGCTTCGGGGGCGATCGGCGGAAATATTGCTGTCACCTCTTCATCGGGCATTTCGGCTCTCGATCTCAACTCCAGCAGCACTTCAAACGGCAACGGCGGGGGCGTTTCCCTGAGCGCGACCGATAACATTCAGTTGGGCTTTATCAACGCTCAAAGCGGCCCTGGAGGCACTGGCGGCAGCGTTGATGTGACCACCCCCGGTTTGTTTCGCTCGAACAATGTTTTCAACGATATATCGGGCAATTCTTCGAGTATTTCTAGTGCCGGAGGTGCGGGGGCGGGGAGGATCGAAATTCGCCACGGAGGCGGTATCGATCGACCGTTTGTAGTTGGCGGCGCGATCGACAATGGAACCCTGGGAAGCATTAATGCTGGCGCGGGAAACGCCATTTTGCCCAGTCTTGCTTTTGGGCAAACTTACACCCAAGGAATTTTACCAAATCAGATTTCCCTAATTACACCGCGCCCGCCCTCTGCTCCCGCACCAATTCCCGCACCAATTCCCGCACCAATTCCCGCACCAATTCCCGCACCAATTCCCGCACCAATTCCCGCACCGCCTGTAGTGCCAGCAGTCCCCGTAAATCCAGATCCGGCGCTGTCATTTCCTGCATCTTTGCAAGTAGAATTGCGATCGCAAAGTCAATACAACACTCCCGAAATTAGCCCGGATATTTTCGCTCCTTCTCGCAGGCTAGATTCGGCAGGTTCAGGAGTTTTAGCATTTGAGGAAATCTTTACTCGCGAGTACGAAAAATATTTGGATTTGCCCGCAAGAAAACCGATTAGTAATATGTCGGTAATCTACGAAAATCTTCGCAAAAACGAGCAAATTACCGGGATAAAATCTGCCATTATTTATATGAATTGGGTCAGCAGATCGGATGCAGCCGCAGCCAAAGAAGATGATTCTGTACTGGTGGCAAGTCAGGATTTATCTAATCTATTGCCTGTGAGAAAACACCTCACCTCCCAGGCTCCTCGCCCCTTAGAAGATAAGTTGACTCAGAGGTTGTCGCCGGATGGCAAAGAAGTTTCCGATGTTCCGAGTGGGGAGCATTTAGAAATAGTGTTAGTAACAGCTAATGCTCAACCCCAGCGCGTTTTAATTCCGGCTACAACGCGCTGGCAGGTGTTGCAACTAGCTGACGCCCTGCAAACCGAAATAACTAATCCCCGAAAAAGAAGCAGCATTAGTTATTTGGATGTGGCGCAAAAACTTTATCTGTGGTTAATTGCGCCAGTTGCTCCAGAATTGAGAGCTTTAAAAATTGACAATTTAATTGTAATTCCGGCAGCAGGTTTGCGGAGTGTGCCGTTTGCTGCTCTTCACGATGGCAAAGGCTTTTTAGTTGAGAAATACAGCATTAGCGTGATGCCGAGTCTGAGCTTAACTGATATCGGCTACGACAATATTGCGGATGATGAAATTTTGGCGATGGGGGCGTCGGTATTTGAAGATAAAGCGCCATTACCAGCGGTACCGGTGGAGTTAGAGTCGATCGCGCCGCCAAGTGAAGGAAAATCATTTTTGAATCAAGATTTTACTCTCGGAAATTTGCAAGCTCAGCGGGCAAATCGGCCTTTTGGCATCATTCACTTAGCAACTCACAGCGAATTCCAGCCAGGAGAACCGAAAAATTCTTACATTCAGTTGTGGGATAGTAAATTGCGTATCGATCAAATGCGGCAGTTGCGGTGGAATGAACCGCCGGTGAATCTGTTAGTTTTAAGCGCGTGCAGTACCGCTTTGGGCGATGCAGATGCGGAGTTGGGGTTTGCGGGTTTGGCGGTAGCTAGCGGTGCTAAATCCGCTTTGGCAAGTTTGTGGGAAGTCAGCGATGATGGGACTTTGGGGCTGATGACTGAGTTTTATCGGCGGTTGCGGGCCCCCAGACGCGGTGGCAATTTGATGATTAAAGCGGAGGCTTTGCGACGCGCGCAATTGGAGATGCTGCGGGGGCGCGTGCGGATTCAAGACGGGATGTTGCGAGCCGAAGGGCTTTCTGGGGGTCTAATTTTGCCTCCAGAAATTGCGGCGCGGGGTGATAGAGTGCTTTCGCATCCTTATTATTGGGCCGCCTTTACAATGATTGGCAATCCTTGGTAATGGAGTTTTTTCACAAGTCTTGCCCAAATTATTAGGGTGGTTTGATAAACTCCTTTGATTCGTTAGGAGCGCGAATTAAATAACTTATAATTTTAATTGTTATTGTGGGATGGGCTCTTATAGCCCGTCCTTAAAAGACGGGCTATAAGAGCCCATCCCACTTTCAAGAGTGGAAGTTATTTAATTCTCATTCCTTAATTGCCCGAAAACCTATACTATTGACATACATTTTTAGGGATTCCGGTTTCACAGTCTTGCTGTAACCAGGCGTGGGACTCATCATCAGCGATCGATTGACGATCGCACTTAACACAAATGTGCTTATGTTTTCCTTTTTTCTTAGTGTTTTTACGGATATGGGTTAATTTGCACTTGCTTTCATTGCATGGTGATTCCACTTATTCATACTCTAATTATGCAACACTCAAATCTCCTATCAAGACTAACGGCGATCGCACTTCACTCTGTTTTGCCGAATTTTACAGGAAACTGTGGAGCGATCGTACTCCTGACCGGAATGTTTAGCCGTCTTATTTCAATAAATGTTAAGAAAAAATAATTTTTTTTTTTAAACTTAAGCTCTTCTTAAAGTTTCGGGTATTATTATATATTGGAGGATACATCTACTTAATTAATTAACAATATATAAAAAAATAATTGAGTGTTAATACTGACAAGAGGCTGTAAGAATGATTAACTTACCGGGCTACGACATTACCAACCAGATCCATGAAAGTAATAATTCTGTAGTTTACCGGGGACTCAGAAAGCAAGACAAGCAACCCGTAATTCTCAAATTTCTTAAACAAGATTATCCGCTGCCAGCTTCGTTAGTCAGATACAAGCAGGAATACGAAATTACACACAATCTTCACCTAGAAAGTGTGCCTAAGACCTACAGCTTAGAAAGATACCATAACAGTTTGGCTATCATTTTCGAGGATTGCGGTGGAGACTCATTAAAGCTCTTATTGGCTTCTCACCAACTTACCTTAGAAGAGTTTTTATTAACAGCTATTAAAATAACCAGGGCTTTAGGTGAAATTCACCGACATAAAATTATTCATAAAGATATCAATCCCAGCAATATTATTATCAACTCAACCACAGGGCGAGTTCAAATTATAGATTTTGGCATCTCTACTGTTTTAAAGCGCGAAAATCCTACCCTGAAAAATCCTAATGTTTTAGAAGGCACTCTTAGCTATATATCGCCGGAACAAACAGGCAGAATGAACAGAGCGATAGACTACCGCACTGATTTTTACTCATTAGGAGTCACTTTTTACGAACTGCTAACGCGGCAATTGCCGTGGGATTACAGCGATGCAATGGAATTAATCCACTGTCACATTGCCAAACAAGCAGTACCGCCCCACCAAATCAATCGAGAAATTCCTAAAGCTGTTTCTAATATTGTGATGAAGCTATTAGCGAAAACCGCTGAAGCCAGATATCAAAGCCCTTGGGGAATTATCGCTGACTTAGAAGAATGCCTAGAACAATTAAAAACTACGGGAGGAATTGCAGATTTTGCGATCGCCCAAAAAGATATTACAGATAAGTTTCAGATACCTCAAAAACTCTACGGCAGAGAAACAGAAGTTGAAACCTTATTAGCAGCCTTTGAGCGAGTCAGCAGGGGCAGCACCGAAATGATGCTAGTATCCGGTTACTCAGGCATAGGAAAATCCGCCTTAGTACAAGAAGTTTATAAACCAATTACTAAAGCCAGAGGTTATTTTATAGCCGGAAAATTCGACCAATTTCAACGAAATATCCCTTACGCCGCCGTTGTCAAAGCCTTTCAATCATTAGTCAAGCAACTCTTAACAGA